>NZ_CATWFF010000035.1 GCF_958350005.1 uncultured Megasphaera sp.
AAAGTATTTTTTTCAATGTCCAAACTCCCTTATCCAAACTCCAATGTCCAATTTTCACTTATAATATCATATATGAAATAGACAGGCAAGGACATCCCTTATTTTTCCAGTGTTTTTATAAAGCCGTTATCTTTCAGCCATTCTGTATCATGATCAGCCAGAGCCTGACGCACTTCATGAAGGCTCTGGTTTTCCATATCGATAATTTCCCTGGTTTCTGTGACGTACATGGTTTCGTCTAAAATATAGTTGTTCAACTCATCATAGTCTAGGGCATCTTTCAGTTCCAGGCGAAGGTCTTCTGATTCCTGCAGCTTTTCCAGCAGCTTCTGCCAGTACTGGTACTCTTCTTCGGTCATGACAAAGGAACCATATTCGTCTGTATCCAGCTGATCCTGAGCACAGACTACCATCTTGGCGTATTCAGCGCCAGTAAGGCGATCAAATACAGACAGCTGTCGTTCTTCTCCATTGACGTATACGCGCATAGCGCACCTCCTGTATGTGTCCTGCAATAGTGAGGACATATGAAAAAATCCTGCAGATTTCTCCGCAGGATCTATGCTACTTTGTTTATGCTTCTGCTTCAACCGGGTAAACGCTTACTTTACGGTTAAATTTACCAGCCCGTTCAAACGCTACTTTCCCAGCAGCCGTAGCGAACAACGTGTCATCTTTACCGATGCCGACGTTTACGCCCGGATGGAAATGCGTGCCGCGCTGGCGAACGATGATGTTGCCGGCTTTAACGACGACGCCGTCGTGGCATTTAACGCCAAGGCGTTTCGATTCACTGTCACGGCCGTTACGCGTGGAGCCAGTCCCTTTTTTATGAGCAAAGAGCTGTAAGTTAAAATTAAACATTCCGTTCACCTCCTGATGTCAAGGTATGGAGTACCATATACTCTCTGTATTGCGCTGCAATCTGATCTAATCCTAATTTCATCGTCTGCAGAATGACCGTCTGTTCCGCACCGCTGTTTCGTATGTGTACAGATAAAAATCCTTCATCCATTTCATACGACACATCCTGAGGAACATAGTGAAGAAGACCGAGCAGAGCGGTCTGTGCCAGTGCAGACACAGCTGCACAGACGATGTCACTGCCTTCTTCAGCATAACCGGCATGCCCTTCCATGGTAAAGCCACAGGGCTGCCCCTTCAGGTCACACTGCCAGTTAACGGTAATCATTAGCCTTCGATTTTTTCAATCGTTACTTTCGTAAACGGCTGACGATGACCCTGACGGCGACGGTAGTTGGATTTGGCTTTGTATTTGAAAATACGGATTTTCTTTGCTTTGCCCTGTTCCACTACTTTAGCTGTAACTTTGGCACCGTCCACAACGGGAGTACCGAATTTAGCGTCAGCATCGCTGACAACAGCCAGTACCTGGTCAAATACTACTTCGGAATCTACATCGGCAGTCAGTTTTTCAACAAAAATATTGTCGCCTTCCTGAACGCGATACTGTTTTCCGCCGGTTTTAATAATTGCGTACATGAGTGACACCTCCTCATCAATATACTCGCTGAATACGGCGTCCCTTGCGGGAACTTGCAGGCCTCTCCATGCGGCTTATCCTAGCCACTTATGCTACGACCCTTATATATTACCAGATAGAGATTCTCTTGTCAATCTTTTTTACTGGCCATTGTGGTCGAAATAATCAGCCAGGCCTTTGACGATGCTTTCAGCAAAATTCTGCTGCTGCTGTTCCGAGTTCAGTGCCTGTTCTTCTGTGGGATTGGAAATAAAGCCCAGTTCCAGCAGGACAGCAGGCATATTGGTGTGCAGGAGAACGTAGAAGTTGGCTGTCCGCGTACCGCGGTCGGAGAAATTCGTAGCGGCCATGTTCTGAGCATGGAGATATTTTGCCAGACTGTAGTCATACGGGGTTTTGCTGTTATAGTAGGCTGTAACGCCTCCGGCATCGGCACTGGAGAACGAGTCAATGTGAATGCTGACGAAGGCATCGGCCTGCGCGGCATTGGCAATATTGCAGCGGGCCTGCAGTTCTTCTACGGCACCGTCATAGGGTGCGTATACATCGACATCGGTCGTACGGGTCATGACGACTTTTGCGCCGGCATCATTCAGCAGTTCAGCTACTTTCTGACCAATGGCCAGGGTAATGTTTTTTTCCTGCGAGAACGAACCAATAGCACCTGTATCACTGCCGCCATGGCCAGGATCAATGGCGATTACTTTTCCCTTAAGGCCCTGAGTCAGGCTGTAGGATTTACTGTTGCCGTACGAAGGAACGTCGACAGCCGGTTTGGACGTATTCGTCTTGGCTGTACTGCCCTTCTTGCCGGCATTATTAATACCAATAGCGGCATCATTCCAGTGACTCCACTGTTTTACTTTCCCTGATTTGTCATTCAGGTCAATGACGACGCGCATGCCCTTTTTATTCTTATCCGTTCCCGGCAGGGTAAACACTTTGATATCCTTTTTCGTGACCGCCTGGGGAACCTTGAAATTGACATCTGTTCCTGACGAACGCTGCGTCAGGGTAATGCGGGACACGACGTTGTGATTGGCATCATACCGCTTGTCCACATTTTTGGCAATTTTCGTATGCGGCAAGGTGACACTGATGTATTCACCTGATTCATCCAGAAACAGGCGCGGCGTCGTCCTGTCTGTCACTTCCAGTACAGTGCGCACAAAGGGCGTATTCGCATCGTTGCGGGTAGCCGTACGAACGCTGGTAATTTCCGCTTTCGGTGCTGCCTGTACCATCGTCATAGGGATAACGGCCAGGAGCAGCAGCAACGGAAGCATACATAGTTTTTTCAACACGCAAATCTTCTCCTTTATCCTGATTTCATGTCATTATACCACAATACCGTCGACTTCGCACCCTTTCTAAGGGTATCTCCCAAAATGCATAAGCGATTCGCTCCGTTTTGTGCGTCTCTGCGCTCCTTCAAAACGGCCTCTCTGCTTATACCACAATCCCGTTCATTTCGCACCCTTTCTAAGGGTATCTCCCAAATTGCATAAGCGATTCGCTCCGTTTTGCGCGTCTCTGTGCTAGGCCTGTCCCAGGTCCCGGCGCAGGGCGGCAATTTCCTGACGCAGCCGCTCTTCTTCTTCTTTGTTGCGCCTGATTGTAATGGTAAAGGCCATGCCCTCTTCGGCTCCGTCAGGAAGCAATTCCAGAGGAAACTGCAGTTCATGTTCATCATCATTTAAAATGATATACGCCGTCTGTTCCGTAATTCTGTCAATCGATCCGATGAGTTCTTTCATAGCCTATCTCTCCTTGGAAATCTGATAGGATTTCCCATCACTGAGAATAGAGATGACGCCGTCCTGGTCCGTTCGGTACACGTTAACATGATTCTTTTTCAATGTGTCCAGCGTCGGCTTATGCGGGAACTTATACTGATTGTTGACGCCGCAGGAAATGGTTCCTTCTTTCGGACTTACAGCCTGAACAAAGGCCGGTGAAGACGACGTCTTGCTGCCGTGATGGCCTACTTTAAGGACATCGGCATGAAGAGTCTTCTTGTCATACAGTTTCAGCATCTGATCTTCCGCTTCTTTCTGTGCATCTCCCGTAAACAGAATGCTGAAGTCGCCGTAAGTCATTTTGCAGACAATGGAGTTGTTATTCGTCAGGCCGCTTTCTGACAGGCCCTGGGTGTTTTTCTTCGTAAAGGGCTCACCCGGCGACAGTACCTGGAATGCAATATCGCCGGCAAAGGTAAAGGAATCGCCCCGTTTCAGCACCGTATAGGGAATCTTCTTGTTTTTAATATTTTTCAGGTAATTCTTGTACATTGCCGTATTGGCAGCCTGGCCGTTATCGTAAATCTGCTTAATTGGAAAGGCTTTAAACAAGGCTGCCATGCCGCCCATGTGATCGCCGTGAGGGTGGCTGATCATAACGGCATCCAGTGTTTTGACGTGGTGCTCTTTCAGCTGTTTTACCAGTTCATCGCGATGATCTACATCGCCTGTATCGATGAGCATATTCTGTCCTTTATACTGAATCAGCGTCGCATCGGCCTGCCCTACGTTAAGCATGTACACGTGCAGAGCGGCGTCAGAATCGGCTACGGTGGCGGCAACAGCGCCCTTTTGCCCGCTGTCAGTCTGACTGGCCTGCTGTTGGCTGCATCCAGAAAGAAAGGCCATGAAGGCCAGGCAAAGAGCGACTGCAACAGCCACAGTTGATTGTTTCCACTTATGCCAGTTCATGTTCGTCATCTCCAATCATCGGTTTCTGCAGCACCAGGTTAGCCCGCTGTCCTTCCAGATGCTGAATGACCTTCGGCACTTCATCGGCCACTTCCATGGGCGTAAAGCCGTACGGGCCGTAACTGCGGCTGCAGGCGTCTCCGGCAGCACCGTGCAGGTATACGGCTGCACAGGCAGCGCTGCACAGATCGGGGCGCCCTTCTCTGGCTGCGATGGCCGCAATCATGCCGGTCAGGACATCGCCCATACCGCCGCAGGCCATGCCGGCATTACCGGTAGGATTGACATAGGCATTGCCTGTCCTGGCCGATACGATAATGGTCGGTGCTCCTTTGAGAACCAGATTGACCTGCCACTGCCGGACAAATTCTTTGGCCGCTGCCAGCCGGTCTTCCTGAATCCGCTTCAGCGTCCAGCCGCTGAGACGACTGAATTCGGCGTCATGAGGCGTAAAGACAAGACGTCCGCCATGGGCTGCGGCGAAATCCCGTTCTCCGGCCAGCAGATTCAGAGCGTCTGCATCGACGACGACAGGGCATGACGTCCCGGCGATCATCTGTTTGACAAAGTCTTTCGTTTCTTCCTGCCGGCCCAGGCCCGGCCCAATGGCCAGGACGGTCCAGTTTCTGCTTTCTGCCAGAAGTTCCTGGGCATCGTGGCCGGTAAAGAAGGTCTGACCTACGCCTTTGACCATAATTTCCGGCTGTCTGCCAATGCAGTACGGCGCAGCCTGAGACGGTACCCGCAGGAACACCTTTCCGCCGCCGCTGCGGACCGCGCCGTGGGCACTCATGAGGGCAGCGCCGGCCATGTCGCTGCATCCGGCAGCAATGGCGATGACGCCATGCGTTCCTTTATGGCTGTCCGGACTTCTGGGCGTAAGCAGCTCGGCAATATCCGATTCCTGCAGCATATACGCCGCATCTTCTTCAGGCTGCACCAGCAGCGGCAGAGGCATGCCGATAGCATCGAGTTCGACGTGGCCCGCACAGGTCCGTCCCGGATACAGGACCAGGCCCCGCTTGAGGGCGCCAAAGGTAACGGTCATATCGGCAAAAAGAGGGCCGTTTTCATCTTCTCCTTCGCCGCTGACCGCACCGGTATCGGCATTGACGCCTGTAGGCATATCGACGGAAATCACCTGGAGCGTACCGGTTGCGGCCATTTCGTTGACCAGGGAAACGACTTCTGAATAGGGTGCCCGCAGACTGCCGTGAAAGCCGGTTCCCAGCATGGCATCGACAGCAATCTGGCAGGAAGCCAGGCGGCGGCGCAGCAGCGCCCAGGCCTGGTCTGACGGCACGAACCGGGTAATCCGGCACGTGTCTCCATCAGCCAGGGCCTTCAGGGTCTGCAAGTGGGCCTGGCTTTCTGCGCTGTATCCGTCAGGATCGCCTAACACGTATACGTACACCCGTGCGCCGGCTCCCAGAATATGGCGGGCAATGACAAAGCCGTCGCCGCCGTTGTTCCCTTTCCCGCACAGAATGATTACATCCTTACCTTCCCAGCCGCCAATATACTGACTGCTCCGTTCAGCAACAGCATGGCCGGCATTTTCCATCAGCACTGCCGGCGCAATGGCGTATATGCCGTGCATGGCAGTCTGATCCATCTGCCGCATCTGGGCAGCTGTGTTTAATTTCTGCATACTGCAAACTCCTTTCGTATCTCTCGTTTCTTACAGAATCACCTGAGCAATGGCATAGTCCCCGTCATGGCTGATCGACAGGGACGGTATCTGACCGGAAGCTACGGCCTGTGCATAGTATCCCCGCAGCTGCAGGACCGGTGCACCCAGCGACGTATGGGTTACTTCAATGTCTGTCCATTTTCCCTGGCGAAATCCCGTACCCAGGGCCTTGACGAAGGCCTCTTTGGCAGCAAATATTCCGGCCAGCGAAGCATGCTGCGCCTTCTGCCGACCCTGGCAGTATGCCAGTTCCTGCTCCGTAAAAAAGCGGAGCAGCGACCGCTCATGCCGCCGGACCATGTCTTCTATGCGGCTGATCTGTACAATATCGATTCCACATGTCATGATAAAAATTCTCCTAAAAAATGCCGCAATCCCTGTTATCCAGGAACTGCGGCAACAATTACCATTTCTGCATTCGGATACAAACGGCCAGGCCTTCCAGTATAACCCGAAATGTCGCAAAAGACAGCGTCATATCGGCATATACAGAATGGGTGACCTTATACGACAGGACGACTTCTCGCTTCTGATAGTCATAGGCCAGGCCGTGCAGATTGGATTCAAACGTGTATTTCGGCGCCGGAACCTTAAACTGCGGCGGCTTTTCCACTTCCAGGCCGTGAATCATGCGTTCAAGGAGCACCGTTTTCGGCACTTCAGACTGCAGCATTTCTTCTACAAAACTATCCAATACAGACATGACTGCCTCAGTGTTCGCCGAAGAAGTGATCATGAATAGCCTTGACGGCTTTGTCGACACATTCTTCTCCAATCAGACAGGTAATGCTGATTTCAGAAGTGGAAATAATTTCAATATTAACGCCATTGTCGCCGAGAACACCGAACATACCGGCAGCAATACCGGGATGACCAGCCATGCCGGCACCGACAACGGATACTTTGGCCATATTTTTATCAATCAGAATATCTTCAGCATGCATCTGAGAACGGATGTGTTCCAGAACAGACATGGCTTCCGGAAGTTCCGTACCGGCAATGGTGAAGGTAATGTCCGTAACCCCTTCTTTGGCCACGCGGACGCTCTGAACGATCATATCGACATCAATGTTCTTTTCTGCCAGTTCAGCAAAAATCTTATAGGCATAGCCCGGTTTATTGGGAATCCCCAGAACCGTAATTTTAGCGACGTTTTTATCAGATGCAACACCATGAATCAAGTACTGTTTTATTTCCATCGAGCAGACCTCCTGAATAATTGTGCCTTCATCTTCCGTAAAGGTAGAACGAACGTGAATGGGAACGTTGAAACGGCTGCCCATTTCCACAGCCCGGGGCTGCATGACGCCGGCGCCGAGTTTGGCCATTTCCAGCATTTCCCCATAGGTAATTTCCTTTATTTTATGAGCTGTCGGCACGACGCGGGGATCAGCCGTATATACGCCGTCTACGTCGGTATAGATTTCGCAGACATCAGCATGAATGGCACCGGCAATAGCGACTGCCGTCGTGTCCGATCCGCCGCGGCCCAGTGTCGTAATATCTCCGTGTCCCGTAATCCCCTGGAATCCGGCAACGACGACGACATTTCCGTCACGAAGGGCTTCCATGATGCGGTCCGGTTCCATTTCCAGAATACGTCCCTTATTGAACGCATCACTCGTGCGGATGCCGGCCTGAGCGCCAGTAAGCGAAATAGCCTTCTGCCCGGCTGCTTCAAAAGCCATGGCCATAAGGGCGATGGAAACCTGTTCCCCCGTAGAGAGAAGCATGTCCATTTCACGGCCATATGTCTTCGTCGTAATCTGTTTTGCCAGCGATACCAGATCATCTGTCGTATCACCCATTGCGGAGACGACGATGACGATCTGATCCCCTTCTTTTTTCCCTTTCAGTACACGCTGTACAATGGCACGCATTTTGTCCGGTGTCGCAACAGAGCTGCCGCCAAACTTCTTAACGATTAATGCCAACTTGAATCCCTCGCTTTTGTTTAAATATGTCCAGTAAATAACTTACCTTTTTTACCATATACAGCATAATATCATGGACGTATAAAAAAGTAAAGTGACATTACATAAAAAAGCTCCCTGCCCCAGGCAGAGAGCTTTTGCATGCAAGAAGACGAGCAATCAATAAGCCGAGTTTTGTTCTGCTTGCGCAGTGACAATCATCTATCTAGACATGCCATTGCTGACATGTTCAAGCGACACAACCCGGAAGGTCAGCGGGCCGCCTCATCCCTCCCCTATTCGGTCTTGCTCCAGATGGGGTTTACCTAGCCGGCATGTTACCATACCGCTGGTGCGCTCTTACCGCACCGTTCCACCCTTACCACATACGTGGCGGTACACATTTCTGTGGCACTATCCCTAAAGTCGCCTTCGCCGGACGTTATCCGGCATCTTGCCCTGTGGAGCTCGGACTTTCCTCTAGTGCAGGCACTAGCGATTGTCTTTCATACTCGTCATTTGCTAATAATACGATAAAAACGGAGAAAAGTCAACGCCTATTCCCCATTTGCCTGCTGCAGCAGGGAGCGGTCAATTTCTTCCAGCAAGGCCGTTACGAGCTGCTCTTCCGGTACGGTCCGCAGCACAGTGCCGTGCGAAAAGACGATTCCCTTTCCCTTGCCGCCGGCAATACCGAAATCCGCTTCTTTTGCTTCTCCCGGGCCGTTGACGACACAGCCCATGACCGCTACTTTAATGGGAACGGTTAAATGGGAAATAGCCTGCTGCACTTCCTGAGCCAGGCCGATCAGATTGACCTGAGTCCGGCCGCAGGTCGGGCACGATATAAGGGTAGGACCGAAGGACCGCAGGCCCAGAGAGCTGAGAATCTTCTGTCCCACCTTGATTTCTTCTGCCGGATCTCCCGTAAGGGATACGCGGATCGTATCGCCAATGCCCTGATACAGCAGTGTGCCGATGCCAATAGCCGATTTAATCGTCCCATCCTGCACCAGTCCCGCTTCGGTTACGCCCAGATGCAGGGCATAGGGGACCTTGGCAGCCAGCTTCGTATAGGCTTCAATCATGAGGGGCACGTCCGACGCTTTCAGGGAAATAACCATATTCCGGTAGTCCATGTTTTCCAGAATGCGGATATGCCGCAGCGCCCCTTCTACCATGCCGTCAGCTGTCGGATGACCGCCGTAGGCCTGCAGAATATCTGCCGGCAGGGACCCTGTATTGATGCCGATGCGAATGGGAATATGACGGGGCCGTACTTTTTCCACGACTTTTACGACATTGTCGTCAGCACCGATGTTGCCGGGATTCAGCCGCAGGGCCTGAACACCGCTGTCCACAGCAGCCAGAGCCAGGCGGTAGTCAAAATGAATATCGGCCACAATGGGAACAGGCGACGCCGCGACGACGGCTTTCAGTCCCTGGGCTGCAGCCATATCGGGAACGGCAAAGCGAATCAGTTCGGCCCCGCACGCAGCGAGACGGCGCACATCGGCAATGGCCTGCGCCTCTTCTGAGGGACTAACAGTCGACATGGTCTGTACAGAAACGGGCGCATCACCGCCTATGCGGAGAGAACCTACGGAAACGGGCAGACTCTTTCTGCGCAGCATACGGAATCATTCTCCCTTCTAAATGCGACTAATATCCTGGAACATGGCAAAGACAAACAAGGCACCTAACAGAGCCATGCCGGTAAGCTGAATGTAATACAAAGCCTTCTTAGGCATCCGCCGCCGTGTCACGCCTTCGATGAGCAGCAGAATAATATGGCCGCCGTCGAGCATGGGAATAGGCAGTAAATTGAGGATGCCCAGATTAATGCTCAGAAAGGCCGTAAAAATGAGGAGATTGACAAAGCCGACAGAAGCTACCTGTCCAGCCAGCTGAGCCACGCCCAGAGGGCCGGCCAGTTCAGCTTTTTCCGTCCCCGTTACCATCTGGTAAATGCCCTTCAGCATGAGGACGCAGATCTGTCCCGTCCGCTGCAGGGCCATGCCTGCTGACTCCAGAAAGCCGTGGGACTGCACGGTCACGACGGGAAAAATCCCCAGGACCGGACGATTGGACTGGGCATCCTGCTGCGGTATCAGTTCCACACTCATGCGGTTACCGTCACGGTCGATGGTGACAGCGACGACTTCTTTGCTGTGCTTGGCTACGGCTTCGGGAATATCCTTCCACGAATTCACAGGCGTACCGCCAATGGAAAGAATGCGGTCGCCAGGCTGAATGGCCGCCTGGGCCGCAGCCGACTTCTCAATGACCGAGCCGACGACCGGTTCCTGCGACACGTTTGACGTGCCGGCAAAAAAGGTAACGCCCCAGAAGAGCAGCACAGCCAGTACGATATTCATAAACGCGCCGGCAGCAATGACGATAAGCCGTGAGTGAACAGGCTTATTCAGAAAAGACCGGTCTGTCAGTTCTTCTTCTTCCGTCATGCCGGCAATCCGGTTAAATCCGCCCAGCGGAACAGCCCGCAGGGAATAGACCGTCTCTCCCCGGCGGCAGCTGTAAATCTTCGGACCAAAGCCGATGGCAAATTCATCGACCTGCATGCCCGTCCACTTGGCCGTCAAAAAATGGCCTAATTCATGAACAAAGACGATGAGACTGAATACAAAAACAGTCGCTGCAATGGTAATTCCCAATGGTATTCACCTTTCTAAAACAGAGAAACAGCACAGCGCCGCGCCCATGCATCAGCGGCGCGAATCGATTCCAGCGTTACGTCGCGGCAGGGAACATGCTGTTCCATGACGCGCCGGACAATATCAAAAATACGGGTAAAGGAAATTTCTTTCCGCAAAAACGCATAGACAGCTTCTTCGTTGGCGCCGTTCAGCACACACGGCATGGTGCCGCCAATGGTTCCGGCTTCATAGGCCAGGGGCAGAGAAGGAAATTTCTTATTATCCGGAGAAAAAAATTCCAGTTTTCCCAGCGTCTTCCAGTCAACAGAAGCTGCGCCTCGTACAGCACGGCGCTGGGGATACGTAAAGGCATACTGAATGGGAAGACGCATATCGGGCATTCCCAGCTGTCCCAATACGGAACCGTCAATAAATTCCACCATGGAATGAATGATGCTCTGCGGCTGAATGACGACTTCAATGCGGTCAAAAGGCATGTGAAACAGCCAGTGTGCTTCAATGACTTCCAGTCCCTTATTAAACATCGTCGCCGAGTCAATCGTAATCTTGCCGCCCATATGCCATGTCGGATGTTTCAGGCACTGTTCGACCGTAATATGGGCAAAGTCTTCCAGAGGACGGCGAAAGTGAGGACCGCCGGAAGCCGTAATCAGAAGTTTCTGCACTTCTTCAGGCTGACGGCCCTGAAGGCACTGGAAAACAGCGCCGTGTTCACTGTCTACGGGAAGAATGCGGACGCCTTTACGTGCCGCTTCACGCATGACCAGTTCCCCTGCTGCTACAAGGGTCTCCTTATTGGCCAGAGCAATATCCAACCCCTTGTCGATGGCATGAAGGGTTGGTTCAATGCCGGCTGCACCGACCAGGGAGGTCAGGACCGTATCGGCCTCGGCTTCGTCGATGAGCTTCAGTAATCCTGCAGCACCGGAAAAGACGGTACACGTCTGCCCTACTTCACGGCGCAGCTTTTCTGCCGCTGCCGGATCTACCATACAGGCAAAAGGCGTCTGATGGGCTAAAATCTGCTGGGCTGCCGTCTGCCAGTCCGATTTGGCTGCCACAGCTGCCAGGGAAAATTCCCCCTCACAGCCGTCAATGACATCGACAGCCTGCGTACCAATAGAGCCGGTACTCCCCAGTATGATAATTCGTTTCATCACAGCACCTCCACTATGCAATCAGCGTAAGGTATACATAGACGGCCGGAGCAGCAAAGAGCAGGCTGTCAAACCGATCGAGAACGCCGCCGTGTCCGGGAATAATCGATCCCGAGTCCTTTACCTGACAAAGGCGCTTCAGAATGGATTCTGCCAGGTCGCCCATCGGAGCTGTTACTGCAACGATGAGGCCGATGACAAAGCCGTGAAGCAGGGAAAACTGAAAGACTGCCGAAAAGATCAGCGCTGTCAGTACAGTGCCGATAAAGCCGCCAATGGCGCCTTCCCGGGTCTTTCCCGGGCTGATTGTCGGACACAGCTTCGTCTTTCCTTTCCACTTGCCGACGGCAAAGGCAAAGGTATCGCTGGCCCACGTCGAAAAGATGAGGAGGAACGTAAAGAACCGGGCCGGTTCCAGCATAACCGACGAAAAGGAACCGGTCAGATAGGAACCGAGCAGGCCGTTCCGCAGAGCCAGCAGAGACAGAAAGCCGCAGCCAACATACAACAGGCCGTACATCGTATAGGCACTGTCAACAGGTTTGACCTGGCCGTGAAACAGGACGGTCTTGGTCAGGAGCCACAGAAGCATGACCACGGCAAAGAGCATCATGAGCTTGACGCTGCCGTACCAGTAAGCCCCCATCATGGCAATCAGCCATACAGCTCCGGTCCGGTCTGCTACAGCTGCCTTCAGCCTGGCTGCCAGATTGCCGTATTCATACCAGCTTCCCAGAGCCAGGAGAGCCATCATGATAAAAAACAGCCAGTTTCCTTCATAAATAACAAAAATGGTAAAGGCGCCGCCAACAACGCCAGTAATGATTCTTTTTGCCAACATAGTCGTCTATTCCCTACCTTACTTTAAGCCGCCAAAGCGCCGTTCCCGGCCCTGATAGGCCAAAATCGCCTCGATGAGCGTATCTTTTGTAAATTCAGGCCAGCATACATCAGTATACCAGAACTCGGCATAGGCAATCTGCCACAGCAGAAAATTGCTGACCCGTTTGTCTGTTCCCGGGCGAATCAGCAGATCCACATCTGTTTCCGGTGCGGTATACAAATACTGGCTGACCGTGTCTTCCTGAATATCTTCCGGCCGGAGCTCTCCCTTCTGCACAGCAGCGGCAATGCGCTGTACCGCCTGGGTCAGCTCCATGCGGCCGCCGTAATTGACGGCTACATTCAGGATGAGTCCCGTGTTGCCGGCCATCTTTTCCTCAGCCTGCCGGAAGGCTTCCTGCAGCTGCGGACTCAGGCGCGTCCTGTCGCCAATAAAGCGAAGACGGACGTTGTGCTCGTGCAGTTCCAGCAGATTGCGGCGCAGATACTCATTCATGAGCTTCATGATATACGATACTTCCTCAGCTGGCCGCTTCCAGTTCTCTGTGGAAAAGGCATATACTGTCAGCACCTGGATACCCAGTTCTCCGGCGGCGACGACGATGCGCTTCAGCGTATCTGCGCCGGCCCGATGCCCATAGGTGCGCGGCATTTTTCGCCGTTTGGCCCATCGCCCGTTGCCGTCCATAATGATGGCCACATGACGGGGCATATTGTCCCGGTCCAGCTCTGCTTCTGAAACGGCGCCGCCGGGACGGTCTCCTTTTTTTCCGAAAAAGTTAATCATAGTCCTGTTCTCCACCCTGCATGGCCTGCTGAACGGACGCACTGCTCTTCATCGTATCGTTGACGAGCAGGCAGACGACGCCGTCGTCTGCCTTGCGGGCCCGGATGACATAGGAAACACCTTCTGCACAGGCGAAGAAACGACTCCGCGACACGGTGCGCTCTATGCGGCAGGGCATATCATTTTCCTGCAATACAGAGATGGCATACCGTAACGGCATGCCAACAAGATTTCGTATATCCATTATACTTCCATAACTTCTTTTTCTTTTTTTGCCTTGATTTCATCAATGATCTTGATTTTTTTATCAGTCAGCTTCTGGATATTCGTCTGTCCTTCCTTGCTGTCATCTTCGGTTACTTCTTTTTTCTTTTCCATTTTCTTGATCATTTCATTGGCATCGCGGCGAATGTTGCGGATGACAACTTTGGAATCTTCTGCAATTTTGCTGACCCGCTTGCTCAGTTCTTTACGACGGTCTTCGGTGAGCTGCGGAATTTCCAGGCGGATAATCGTGCCGTCATTGTTCGGGTTCAGGCCCAAATCGGATTTCAGAATGGCTTTTTCAATTTCGCCGAGCATCTTCCGTTCCCACGGCGCAATCGTAATGAGGCGCGGTTCCGGAGCCGATACGTTGGCAACCTGTTTGACCGGTGTCGGCGTACCATAGTAGTCAACCATGACCCGATCCAGCAGGGATGCACTGGCGCGGCCAGTCCGTACAGAGGTCAGTTCCCGTTTCAGTGCTTCAATCGTTTTATCCATTTTTTCTTCATGCATTGCAATAACTTCTTTTACTTCCATGTCTGTTCACTTCCTTAATGTATAATAGTATATGTAT
>NZ_CATWFF010000036.1 GCF_958350005.1 uncultured Megasphaera sp.
ATCTGTGAAACAACTTTACCGTCGGCTTTTCCTTTTACCAGCGGCATGACGAGTTTCATGGCATCGCCCATTTTCAGACCGCTTTTGCCGGCCAGGGCATTGGCGGCGAGCTGACGGACTTCATCTGCCGAAAGCTGTTTGGGCATATACTTTTCCAGTACTGCCATTTCAGCCTTTACTTCGTCGATCAAATCGGTTCGGCCAGCTTTTTCGAACTCAGCCAGCGATTCTTTGCGCTGTTTCATTTCCTTTGCGATGACGGCGCCCACACCGGCATCATCCAGTTCACATTTCCCGTCAATTTCCACATTGCGGATAGATGAACGGACCATGCGGATAACCGATAAGGCAACCTTGCCTTCCTCTTTGGCTTTCATCGCTGTTTTCATGTCCTGAAGCAGTTCTTCTTTAAGAGACACGGTATCACCCTTCTTACTGTTGACGATTATGCTCTGAACTTCCGTTTACGTGCTGCTTCGGATTTTTTCTTTCTCCGTACGCTCGGTTTTTCATAATGTTCACGTTTGCGAACTTCCGAGAGAACGCCTGCCTTCTGGCAAGAACGTTTAAAGCGGCGGAGTGCGCTGTCCAACGTTTCGTTTTTACCTACTCTGATTTCTGCCATTCTATATCCCTCCCTCCAAGATATGATAGGGAGTGCTTTACTGCACACATTAGAATTATATCCAAAATGGTAGTACTTGTCAATCCTGTCTGGCCATTATTTGTATATGTCCCTTGGACTAACGTTCATTTTCACCTTTTCTGCCGGCCCTCAGCGAATGAACCGGGAAAACACGTAATTCCCGTAGGCAAGGCCTGTCGCCGTCAGCCGGTATCCCTGCGGCGACCGTTCCAGCAGATGCTGTGACAGCAATTGCTGCAGAACGGGACCGAATTCATCTTCAAGGGAGCAGGAAAAGCGCCGGCAAAAGTCCTGGCTGTCAATGCCCCGGCGCATTCGCAGGGCCAGAAAGCAGTAATCTTCAACAGCCCGCTTCCGGTCGATGACGACCTCTTCTCCTGTAACGGACTGCCGGCCGGCACGGCGGATATACTGGGGAATATTGGCCATATTGGCCCGGCGGCACTGGCCGTCAAAGGAATGGGCCGACACGCCAAAGCCCGCGTAAGGCTCATACTGCCAGTACTTGCAGTTGTGCCGGGATTCCTTCCCTGCTCCGGCATAGGCCGATACTTCATAATGATGAAATCCCCGTTCTTTCATGGCTGCATGAACGGCCTGCTCCATTGCGTCCGTTTCCTCGTCAGACGGCAGATGCAGCCTCTGCCTGCAGACTGCTGCCTGCAGGGGCGTATGCTCTTCTACGATGAGGCGGTATACCGAGGCGTGACAGACCGGCAGCTCTGCTGCTTCTGCCAGGGTGCGCTGCATGATGGGAACGGTCTGTCCCGGCAGTCCGTACATGAGATCGATGGAAATATTTTCTATTCCCTGCTCCCACACGGTCTGCACAGCCTGCCGGCCTTCTGCTGCCGTATGGAGGCGGCCCAGCGTACGCAGGACGCCGTCGTCAAAAGACTGGATGCCCAGGCTGACCCGGTTGACACCTATCTGCGCCAGCTCCCGGACCCACGAAGCAGTCAGGCTGTCCGGATTGGCTTCGACCGTAATTTCCGCATCGGCTGCAAGGGAAAAGGTCTGCTGCAGCTGCGTGAAAATCCGGGCAAACTGCGCTGCTGAAAGCAAGGACGGCGTACCGCCGCCGAAATACACTGTATCGGCCTGGCTGTCGCCGTCATAGCAGGCAATTTCCCGGCACAGGGCATCTACATAGGCATCGGCATACTGGCCGGCGCCGCTGTACGACGGAAAATCGCAGTATATACATTTATGAGCGCAGAAAGGAATATGCACGTATACGCCGATCACGTGTCGTCTACCTGGAGGACTGCCATGAAGGCTTCCTGCGGAATTTCTACAGTACCGAACTGCTTCATCCGCTTCTTCCCTTCTTTTTGCTTTTCCAGGAGCTTGCGCTTCCGGGAAATATCGCCGCCGTAGCACTTGGCCAGTACGTCCTTGCGCAGGGCGGCCACGTTTTCCCGGGCAATGATTTTATTGCCAATGGCTGCCTGAATAGGAATCTGGAACAGCTGCCGCGGAATGATGCTGCGCAGCTTTTCGACGAGTGCTCTGCCCCGGCGGGCGGCAAAATCGCGATGAACGATGATGCTCAGGGCATCGACGACTTCGCCGTTAATGAGGATGTCCATCTTCACCATGGGAGACGTCTGGTAGCCGTTGAGTTCATAATCGAGAGAGGCATAGCCCCGCGTAGCCGACTTGAGGACGTCAAAATAGTCATACAGAATTTCGCACAGCGGCAGATTATAAATCAGAGATACCCGCGTTTCGTCCAGGTAGTCCATGGTTTCATACTGACCGCGGCGGTTCTGGGAAATTTCCATGACCGTGCCGACCATTTCCTTGGGAATAATAATCGTCGTCTTGACGAAAGGCTCTTCAATATGATCGACCTTCGTCATATCCGGCATGAGAGCCGGGTTGTCAACGGCGACCATAGTGCCGTCTGTGCAGTATACGTGGTAAATAACGGACGGTGCCGTCGTAATGAGAGTCAGGTTGTATTCCCGTTCCAGCCGTTCCCGCACAACATCCATGTGGAGCAGTCCCAGGAAGCCGCAGCGAAAGCCGAAGCCCAGAGCTGACGACGTTTCCGGCTCAAACAGCAGGGCCGCATCGTTCAGGTGCAGCTTTTCCAGGGCATCCCGCAGATTGTCGTATTCATTCGTTTCTACAGGATAGAGGCCGCAGTATACCATAGGCACAGCTTTGCGATACCCCGGGAGAGCTTCCGCTGCGGGACGGTCGGCCAGGGTAACCGTATCGCCGACGCGGCAGTCGCGGACGTTCTTCATGCTGGCCGCCAGATAGCCGACAGTACCGCATTCCAGGGACGGAATGGGATGCATCTGCGGCAGAAATACGCCTGTTTCAATGACTTCAAACTCTTTTCCCGAAGCCATCATGCGAATGCGGTCGCCTGGCTTAACCGATCCTTCCATGACGCGAATATTGGCTATAGCCCCTTTATAGGCATCAAAATGGGAGTCAAAAATCAGGGCCCGCAAGGGATCGGCCGATTTGTCTTCTGGCGCCGGAATCTTCTTGACAATGGCTTCCAGTACTTCATCAATGCCCTGACCGGTCTTGGCGCTGACCAGAATGGCTTCTGACGCATCGAGACCGATAACATCTTCAATTTCCTTGCGCACCCGTTCCGGGTCGGCACTGGGCAGGTCAATTTTATTAATAATGGGGATAATTTCCAGATCGTGTTCCAGGGCCAGATAGACATTGGCCAGAGTCTGGGCTTCTACGCCCTGCGTGGCGTCAACGATGAGCAGTGCCCCTTCACAGGCTGCCAGACTGCGGGACACTTCGTAGTTGAAATCGACATGCCCCGGCGTATCAATGAGATTCAGGATATACTGATGTCCGTCTTTGGCATCGTATACGAGGCGGGCCGACTGGGCTTTAATCGTAATCCCCCGTTCCCGTTCCAGATCCATCGTATCCAGCAGCTGCGCTTCCATTTCCCGTTCCGGCACGGTGCCGGTCTGTTCCAGCAGCCGGTCTGCCAGGGTCGATTTGCCGTGGTCAATATGGGCAATAATAGAAAAATTACGTATATATTCTGTCGCCATTATAGGTCTCCTTTACATCATATATTACTGGCGTATGACGCCGCCTCCCAATACGCGCTCACCCGTTTCGGCATCGTACAGGACCAGGGCCTGTCCCGCCGTCACGGCCCGCTGGGGCTGATCGAATTCAGCCCGTATGGTATTGCCGTCGACATGGACCGTACAGGCCGCTTCCCGGGCAGCGTAGCGGATTTTTCCCATGGCCCGGAACACTGTATCTGTCAGCGGCTCTACCCACGTGGCCTCATCGGCGCAGACGACGGAAGAAAAGAGGTCCTGTTCAGCGCCGACGACGATGCGGTTATGGGCGACGTCGATGGCCGTCACATAATAGGGGCCGCCAGGACCGCCCAGATTCAGGCCGCGCCGCTGGCCAATGGTATAGGCGGCAATGCCGTGATGCCGGCCTACGACATGACCGCTGGCATCGACAAAGTCTCCTTCTTTGAAGATGTCACGCCGTTCCTTTTTTAAGAATTTTTTATAGTCATTGTCGGGAATAAAGCAAATATCCTGACTTTCGGGCTTGTTGAATACAGGAAGTCCCCACTGTTTGGCCAGTTCCCGGGTATGGCTTTTTTCCAGATCGGCCATGGGAAACAGCAAATGGGCCAGCATGTCCTGAGTCAGCTGATAGAGCACGTAGGACTGGTCTTTTCGCCGATCCCGGCCGCGCAGCAGCGTATACAGGCCCCGGTCTTCATCGCGGCCAATGCGGGCATAGTGGCCGGTCGCCAGAAAGGATGCACCAAACTGCCGGGCTTTTTGCCACAGCAGGCCGAATTTGATAAAGCCATTGCAGGCAATACAGGGATTGGGCGTCTGTCCTTTGGCGTAGGAGTCAATAAAGTACTCGATCACGTCGCGCCGGAAGACATCGCGAAAATCCAGGGTATAATGAGGAATTCCCAGTACCGAAGCCACCGCCTTGGCATCGTCAACCGAAGACAGGGAGCAGCAGGCATGAATATTGTCCACAGGCGCACAGCCTGGCTCTTCTTCCCACAGGCGCAGGGTAATGCCAATAACGTCGTACCCCTGTTCTTTCAGCAGTCCCGCCGTAACGGAACTGTCTACGCCGCCGCTCATGGCAACAGCTACACACTTATTCATGGCCTTCCTCCTTTATGCAGTCAGCAGCCGCCAGTATGGAACGAACTGCCTGATCCATATCTGCTTCTGTCGTTTCCTTGCCTACAGACAGGCGCAGACTGCCGCGCAGCCACGTATCCTCCGTTCCCATAGCCTGCAGCACATGGGACGGCGTAATGGCGCCGGACTCGCAGGCCGCCCCGGCCGATACGGCAACGCCCTGCCGGTCCAGGGCAATGAGCAGGACCGCACTGTCTGCTCCGGCAATGCTGATATTCAAAATATTGGGCAAACTGTGTTCCAGCGATCCATTGAGATGAATCTGCCCGCTTCGGCAGACCAGCTGTTCATACAGCCGCTGTTTTAGCCGGGCAGCCTGGTCATACCGGCCCTGCCGTTCGGCAGTGAGCAGTTCCGCAGCACAGCCAAGGCCGACAATAGCCGCCACGTTTTCCGTGCCAGCCCGCAGGCGGTGTTCCTGAGGACCGCCGTATGACTCTGATGCTACCTGCAGTCCATGGCGGATATACAGCGCCCCTGCCCCTTTGGGCCCGTAAATTTTATGGCCGCACACGGTCAGCAAATCAATGCCCTCTTCTTCTGGATGAATGGGAAGATAGCCGTACGCCTGCACGGCATCGACGTGAAAGGCGGCCTGCGTCGGCTTTAAAACAGCGCCAATCTCCTCAATGGGCTGTATCGTTCCCGTTTCGTTATTGCCATACATGACCGACACGAGGACCGTATCGTCCCGCAGAGCCCGGCGCAGGTCGTCAACGGCTACTCTCCCGGTCTCATCGACAGGAAGAACAGTCAGGTCATATCCCCGCCGGGTCATGGCTTCCAGCGTGCGCAGGACAGCGTGGTGCTCGACAGCTGTCGTAATCAGATGGCCGCCATGAGGTGCATGGGCCCGCAAATATCCCAATACGGCCAGGTTGTCCCCTTCTGTGCCGCCGCTGGTAAATACGATATCCTGCGGCGATACGTGCAGGCTCGCTGCTACCTGCTGCCGCGCTTTCTGCACCGCTGCCCGGGCCTGCTGGCCAAAGTAATGCAAACTGGATGGATTGCCGTACTGTGTCGTCAGAAAGGGCATCATCGCCGCCAGTACGCGCTGATCCAGCGGCGTTGCTGCCGCATAATCCAAATATATCCGTTCCACCATAGATTCTCCTTACTATTAAAACCTAGTATGTATCATACCATAACCGCCGCCTGAAATACAATCTCTGCAGCGTCAGGAGATAGTGTCAAGTTGTTGTGGGAATTTTAGTTGACTAGAATGTCAGTACATTTTCATTCATCTGGCATCAACTACTTCGTGAGTAGATGATGTCTCTTTCTATCCGAGCGTCAAGATCGAACACATCTTGACTTTAGTATGATAAATTTTTTCCACAAAAATTTTACACTGTCGCGTCAGGAACCGGGAAAACAGGCTGACTGTCTGCATTTTGCACCGGCAAAAAGAAAAAGAAGCCCTCCCTGCATCCATGGACTGCTGCAGCCAATGGAAAGCAGCGAAAGCTTCTCTATACGATGGGACAGGCCGACCTCGTTTGCCTAACAGGCCGGCAGTCCAAAAACCTAACGGTTATCGACCCGTTCGGGATACATGTCGTGCTGGGACAGGCGCTGCCAGGCAACCTGTTCCCACGGCGTCCCTTTGCGGCCGTAATTGCAGTACGGATCGATGCTGATGCCGCCGCGGGGCAGGAATTTCCCCCACACTTCGATGTACTTGGGGTCCATGAGGGCTACGAGATCATCCATGATGATGTTGACGCAGTCTTCGTGGAAATCGCCGTGATTGCGAAAGCTGAATAAATACAGCTTCAGGGATTTGCTTTCTACCATCCGTTCTCCCGGCACGTAGGAAATATAAATCGTCGCGTAATCGGGCTGTCCCGTCATGGGGCACAGACTGGTAAATTCAGGGCAGTTAAATTTGACGACATAGTCCCGGTCAGGATGTTTGTTGACAAACGTTTCCAGCAGGGACGGATCGTAATCAAAGGCATATTTCGTGTGCTGATTGCCCAGGAGCGTAACGCCCTGGAGCTCTGTATCAGTTCGGCTCATAAACTCTTCTCCTTATGGATATACCAGGTCTGTCTGGCCAGACCATGAATGAGGAAAACACCGCATACTGCCGGCGGTGCCTGACCGACGGCCAGACTGACGACGAGCATGCTGTACGGCAGATGGAGCAGCTGTGACAGCCACAGGCTGACGACCAGCGTCGGCACAAGCCAGATAGGCAGGGCCGCCAGCCATACGTTCCAGCCGCGCTGACGAACCTGAACGATAAGCGCCGTCGTCGCCATACCGACGAAGCACCCGCCAATCATATCGATCGGCCCCAGTCCGCCAAATAAGAAATTGGCCAGCAAATTCGCAACACCCATGGGAATGACCAGGAAGGGGTACAAAAACGCCAATGCATATAAGGCCGTAGCAATACGGATCTGATAGGCTCCAAAAGAAATACTCTGTGTCAGATACAGCAATACGATATACAAAGCAATGACCATGGCGGAAATCGTCATGCGCCGCGGGGTTTTCAGAAAATTATACATTGACGTCACCTCCTTATTACCTGTAAAAGTCAAAAAAAACGGGACTGCCTGTGCAATCCCGTCGTGTACAATTAATGCGTTTTGTACAACTCCCTAGTTTTGTTTACCGACAGGATGGATTGCGAACTGTCTGTGCTGTATGAAATTACCAGATCACCTTTCCCAGTACATGATCTACGGGAACGGGACCGATAAAGCGGCTGTCACTGCTGTGATTCCGGTTATCGCCCATGCAGAATACGTAGCCGTCGGGAATTTTGATCTCCCCATTGCGGCTGTACACCATAGGTTCATTGATATACGGTTCATCCAGGGCCTGGCCGTTGCGCCATACCTTGCCGTCATGAAACGCCAGCGTATCGCCGGGGCGGCCAATCACACGCTTGACCCAGACGTTTTTCGTCTGCAAATCGTGGTTGAAAAAGGCCAGGTAGTTGTTCATAGGCTCTATGACGTCATCTTTCCACGTACGGTTATAGCGGACGCGGCTGTCAATAATGACGATATCGCCGTAATCGGGAACTTCCCGGAATACGTGATTCCATTTGGAAACGACCAGGTATTCGCCGTTATGCAAGGTCGGTACCATGGACTCGCCGGACACGCGGGTCGGCTGAAAGAAGAAAATATGAATGACCATGGCAATGGCCAGTGCTATAACAATGGAATATATCCATTCATATATTTCACGCAATACAGTACTCACAGCAAAACCTCCTTTTGTACTTTCCTATTTTAGCAAAGGGTCCGTGCAAAAGCAAGCCGCAATTTGCCCTTCACCGATGACCGTAAGGCCATTCTCTTTCAGCAGCTGTGTCGTCACACCGTCTCCGTCCGTCAGGGTACGCGTAAAGGAGCCGTCATAAATACGGCCGCAGCCGCAGGACGGGCTTTTTTCCTTCAGGACTGCCAGAGAGCAGTGAAACAGCCGGGCCAGCTGCAGGGCCTGCCGGGCTCCGCGCCAGTACGCCTCGGTTACATCCCTGCCGCCGCTGGTGATGACAGCCTCCCCTTTTCGCTCCGATGGGTCCCGCGGCGTCGGCAGGCCGCCGGCCTGTTCCGGACAGAAGGGAATCAAATGAATATCCTCCCGCTGCTGCAGCTGCGATACCGCCGGATACTGTTTGGACTGACCGTCATACCGGCAGGACAGTCCCAGCAGGCAGGCGCTGATAAGTACATTCACAGTCAACACTCCTTTTTCATCATCATATAATGCATGCCGCATCATGACATAATCTTTCCTGCACAGGCAGGACGCCAGGGCCTTACCATGCCGGAAACAATCTGATTCCTTTCTCATCACACCCAGACAGAGCAGCGAACAGCACTATTAAACATAGATTAAATTTCTTACAGTAAAATTGAAAAATTGTATTGCCCGTACTATAATGACAGGGCAGACAGGAACCATATTGACCCAGGTCCTTGTTTCTTCTTGCTCATTGTTACAGAAAGGAGATTGTTATCGTGTCTGAAACAAAATCTGTACGAAATACTGCCGATTTACTGGTAGAATGCCTGGAAGAAGAAGGCGTCCATTATATATTCGGCATTCCTGGCGAAGAAAATCTTGCCGTTATGAATGCCCTGGAACAGTCTAAAATAGAGTTCATTACAGTCCGTCATGAACAGGGTGCTGCCTTTATGGCTGACGTATACGGCCGTCTGACCGGCAAGGCCGGCGTCTGCATGGCCACCCTCGGGCCAGGCGCTACGAACCTCATTACCGGCGTAGCCGATGCCGACTGCGACGGAGCGCCGCTGGTCGCCATTTCCGGTCAGGTCGGCACGGATAAGATGCATATTACAGCCCACCAGTATCTGGATCTGCGGGCCATGTTCGAACCCATTACCCGCCGGGCCTATACAGTCGTCCGTCCCGATACGATGGCTGAAATTACCCGTCTGGCCTTTAAATACGCCGAACGGGAAAAACCAGGTGCCACGTTTATCGATCTGCCGGTCAACATCAGTCAGATGCCCGTCGATGCCGATGAAAAACCGATGCAGCGCAAGGCTATTTTACCAGAAACGGCCATGGATGCGCAAATTGATACTGCAGCAGCCATGATTTCATACGCCAAGAATCCGGTCATCCTGGCTGGCAGCAGCGTCATCCGCAGTCATGCCGCTGAAGCGCTGACGAAATTTGCCGAAAAACTCAAGCTCCCTGTCATCAATACGATGATGGCCAAAGGGGCCATCCCCTTTGACAATCCCTATTCCCTGTGGACCGTAGGCATTCCCATGGATGACTACCAGACGAAAGTGCTGGAAAAGGCCAGCCTGGTCATTGCCATTGGCTACGACATCATCGAATATGCGCCGTCCAAATGGCACAGGAACGATGCCGATATTATTCACATCGACACCTTGCCGGCAGACATCAACAAGAACTACCAGCCCCAGGTCGAAGTAGTCGGCAATATTCCCGATTCACTGACGCGGATTATGAAAAAAGCAGCCCGCCTGCAGGAACCGAAATACGCCCTGTCCATCCGCCAGAAAATGGTGGAAGAACACGAAAGCTACCGCAAGGACCTGTCCTTCCCGGTAAAGCCGCAGAAAGCCCTTATCGACTGCCGCAGCGTCATGGGCGAAGATGACATCGTCATTTCCGACGTAGGCGCCAACAAAGTCTGGATTGCCCGCCACTACAACTGCTACAAGCCCAATACGTGCCTTATTTCCAACGGGTTCGCCACCATGGGCATTGCCGTCCCCGGCGCCATTGCAGCCAAGCTGGTCCATCCGGACAAAAAGGTCCTGGCCATTACGGGCGACGCCGGCTTTCTCATGAACTGCCAGGAACTGGAAACAGCCCACCGCCTGGGCACCAATTTCGTTACCCTCATTTTCAACGATTCCAGCTATGGCCTCATTAAATGGAAGCAGGACATGCAGTACGGCCACCATGTATACGTCGACTTCACCAATCCGGACTTCGTCAAGTTTGCCGAAAGCTTCGGCGCTGCCGGCTACCGCGTAGAAAAGACGGAAGACCTCCTGCCCATTCTGAAGAAAGCCTTCAGCCAGGACCGGCCGGCCATTATCGACTGCCCTGTGGACTACCGGGAAAACATGAAGCTCACCGCCCATTTAAAAGAACTGATGAAAGAATTGTAAGCACCAATACCAAAGAGTCTCCCCGTGCAGGAGACTCTTTTTTGTGATAAGATGTAAAGTACCTATACAAGCGATACTTCTATCGTCTTTATATGATATAAAAGAAAGAAGGGTTGTTTATGAATCAATCTTCCGCTTTTGACCGCAAGAGGCGCCGTATTGGCCTGTTTTTGAGTCCTCTCTGCGCACTGCTCCTCTTTTTGACGCCCATACCGGAACTGACGCCGGCAGCGCACAAGGTGCTGGCCATTATGTGCCTTGTCGCCCTGTGGTGGATTACCGAGCCCATTCCCATTCCCGTAACGGCCCTCGTCGGGCCTACACTGGCCGTCATTACCGGCGTCATGCCCGCATTCAAGGCCTTTGCTGCCTTTGCCAATCCCCTCATTTTTCTGTTCATTGGCGGCTTCCTCCTGGCGACAGCCATGATGCACAATCACCTGGACCGGCGCTTTGCCTTCTGGCTCCTGTCCCGTTCGTGGGTCGGCTCCAATCCCAAACGAATCATGCTGGCCATCGGCCTGGCGACGGCGCTGTGCTCCGGCTGGGTCAGCAACACGGCGACGGTGGCCATGATGTTTCCCATTGCTACGGGACTGCTCATGGCCATTAAGGACATGTTTGCCCATCACGGCAAGCACATTGATCTGCACAAGCACAAATACGCCACAGGCCTCATGCTCATGACGGCCTATGCCGCATCGACCGGCGGCGTCCTCACGCCTATCGGCACAGCGCCAAACATGATTATGCTGGGCTTTCTGGGGCAGATGGCGTCTATTCACATTACCTTCTTTGAATGGATGATCTGGGGCGCCATTGCCAGCATCATTTATTTCTGCCTGGCCTATATCGTCATCATTCGCCAGTATCCGCTGGAAGTCGGCGAAATCGAAGGAGCCCAGGAATTTATCGACAAGCGCCGCCGCGAACTGGGACCGTGGACGCGGGCCCAGAAAAATACGGTTCTCGCCTTTCTGGTCGCTATTATCCTGTGGATTCTCCCCGGCGTATTCGGCATCTGGCTGGGACCGGACCATGTCGTTACGACCATGTACAACCAGCTGTTTCCCGAATCCATGGCCGCTATGACAGGGGCACTGCTCCTGTTTTTCCTGCCTGTAAACGCAAAAAAGATGCAGTATACCCTGGCATGGAAAGAAGCGGTACAGGGCGTGGAATGGGGCACCATTCTCCTCTTCGGCGGCGGCCTGGCCATGGGCTCCATGATGTACGCTACCGGGCTGTCTGACTGGTTTGGCGGCCTTATCATCGAAAGCCTGGGCGGCAATCCCTCGGAAATTGTGCTCATTGCCGTATTCTCTGTATTGTCCCTGCTGCTGTCTGAACTGACATCTCATACAGCTGCTACCAACATGATCGGCCCTCTGGGCATTATGACGGCCATGGCCGCCGGTCTCCATCCGGCTCCGGTAGCCGTAGCCATTGCCCTGTCTTCGTCCCTCGGGTTTATGCTGCCCGTATCGACGCCGCCCAATGCCATCGTCTATGCCAGCGGCTATATTCCACTGACAAAAATGATCAAGACCGGGTTCTACATCGACCTTATCGGCATTGCCCTGGTTACGATTCCCCTGGCCCTGTATCTGGTCAAGTGGGTAGTCAGCTGACGAACAACAGGCCGCGGCCTGTATCTGCTGATGTTTCCATTTTAATACGACCACAGCAAAAGGAGGCTGTCCCGCACAAAAGGCGGGGCAGCCTCTTTCTCTTTATCTATATAATACTATTTCAGCGTCTTCATATATGCCAGAAGGGCCGTAACATCGTCTTCCTTCGTCGCCCAGGACGCGCAGATACGGGCTGCAATGCGTCCGTCCGGCAAATCGGCAAAGTGATCGACGGAAAACTGTTCATTCAGCTTCGTAAACTGGTCTTCTGTCAGAATCGGCAGCTGCTGATTTGTCCGATGCTCGTAGAGGAAGGAAAATCCCATAGCTGCCAGACTGTCGTGAATGCGGACAGCCAGATCGGCAGCATGTTTGGCCAGCCGCAGATACAGATTATCTGTAAACAGGGCTTCGTACTGTACGCCCAGGAGCCAGCCTTTGGCCAGCAGGCCGCCGTGCTGCTTAATGTGGTACGGCAGGTCCCGGTTCAGCTGTGCATCTGTAGTCACGACGGCTTCGCCAAACAGGGCGCCCTGCTTCGTGCCGCCCAGGGTGAATACATCGCAAAGCTGCGGCAGATCGGCCAGGGTCATATCGCAGTCCGGTGCCGCCAGGGCATAGCCAAGCCGTGCGCCGTCGACGAATACTTTCAGGCCATACTTGCGGCATACAGCATACAAATCAGCCAGTTCCTGCTTCGTATACATCGTGCCCATTTCCGTTGTCTGTGAGACATATACCATGCCGGGCTGAACGAAAAAGAGCTTATGCGTTTCCTTTTCGTAGGCTGCGCACAGGGCTTCGACCTGAGACGCATGGAGCTTGCCGTCGTCTGTAGAAAGGGCCAGAATCTTATGTCCCGTCGCTTCGATGGCGCCTGTTTCATGATTGGAAATATGGGACGTATCCGGTGCAATAACGCCCTGATAGGGTTTGAGAAGGGCCGCAATAATCGTCAGATTGGCCTGCGTGCCGCCGACAAGAAAATGGACGCCTCCGCTGGCCGGAAGCTGGCAGGCCTTACGGATCAGCTGCTTTGCATGATCACTGTTTTCATCAAATCCATAGCCTGGATGCTGCTGCGCACTGGCCTTTACGACGGCGTCCAGCACGGGCTGCGGCGCCCCTTCCAGATAATCACATTCAAATCGTATCATTCATGTTCACCCTTTACCTGTTATTTTTTCGCCATTTTATCGGCAGTTTCAAAGGCTGTCGTCATCGTATCCAGCAAATTGCCTTTTTCCGGATTTTCTTCTGCCATCAGGACGGCAATTTCAATGGTTGTACCATGCTGCCAGGCAATGACCCGGATCGCTTCGTCGAAGGCCGTTTCATTAATGACCATGCGCCGTTTCAGCGTACATTCATAAAACAGACGACCCTTCACCTTTTTCTCCGTCAAGGGGCTGACAATGCGGAACGAATCAGGAAGATCTTCCTTCATCCGTTCTGCTGACCTGGCCATGAGTGTCTTCATGTCCGGCCGGTCGCCAATGTCCCGCAAATAGGCGTTTTCCTTTTTGCGCCGCGATGCTGCCGCTTCGACAGCCCAGACATCGGTGCTGTACCGCAGAAGATAGCCGTACTGAAAGGCTGCATCGTCTTTCAGCACCAGCTGATACGTTACGGGCTCAATGGGATAAATCGTTTCCAACATGGCCGCTACGTCGCCATCATACTCTTTCGCCGTCAGCATCGTCTGCTGTCCCGGCTCCATATACAGCCCGGCAGGGACAGTAATAACTCCCCAGTACGGCAGGGACAGGAGATTCCCCTTTTCTTTTGCCAGGCTCACTGAGCCAAAAGCCAGCACAGCCGCAATCAGCAGGATTCCCACTTTTCCTTTCACACGAATCACATCCTCATCTGTATACCACAGGTATACGCTTTATCTATTCGTATTTATTCTATAATATTTGCCTGAACGTGTCAAAAAACAGTAGCCTAGGTGC
The DNA here is from genome assembly GCF_958350005.1 of uncultured Megasphaera sp. GTDB lineage: Bacteria > Bacillota > Negativicutes > Veillonellales > Megasphaeraceae > Megasphaera. The sequence goes on from NZ_CATWFF010000036.1 coordinate 14,083, forward strand.
TGCAAGTGTGATATAGTAAAGTATATAC
>NZ_CATWFF010000037.1 GCF_958350005.1 uncultured Megasphaera sp.
CTCATGGACAAGAATATCTATTTAGCCCAGTTCTACGGAAAATCGCAGAATTATACGCAAATTCCACGGGAATGGTATTCTAAATACGGCGTAAAGCGCGGTCTTCGCAATGAAGATCATACAGGCGTTCTCGTCGGCCTGACGCGAATTGCCGATGTTGTCGGCTATCAGCGCGACAGTGAAGGAAACAAAGTCAACTGCGAAGGCGTTCTATACTACCGCGGCATCGATATTCGCGAACTGGTAAAAAAAGAACGATATAATGGATATTTATATGAACAGGCCAGCTTTCTCCTGCTGTTCGGGTATTTGCCGACGCAGGAAGAACTGGACGCATTCTGTAAGGTACTCCAGGATGGATACGACTTACCTGATGATTTCCTGGAAATGAACCTGCTCCGCCTGCCTGGCAAAAATCTGATGAATAAACTGCAGCATTCACTGCTGACCTTGTATAACTATGATCCCGACCCGGATAATACAGATGTATATCAGACACTGCGCAAAGGCCTGAACATTATGAGCAAACTGCCGTCTATTGCAGTATACGCCTATATGTCCAAAGTACACTACTATAATCGCAAGAGCCTGGTCATTCACTATCCCCGCAAAGATTATTCGACAGCCGAAAATATCTTGTCCATGCTGCGTCCGGACAGTAATTTTACCAGTCAGGAAGCACATCTCCTCGATTTGCTGCTCTTTCTCCATGCCGAACATGGCGGCGGCACGAACTCCACCTTTACCAACGTCGTCGTCTCATCAACGAATACGGATATTTATTCCAGCATGTCCAGCTCCGTCGGCGCCCTGAAGGGCCCCCGGCACGGCGGCGCCAATATTCGCGTGTCCATGATGATGGAAAATATTATGGACGCCATTGGCGTCAATGCCACGGACAGCCAGATAAAAGATATTATTGAAAAAATTCTTCACAAGCAGTTTAAAAATAACGATGGCCTGGTCTATGGCTTTGGTCATGCCGTCTATACCCTGTCTGATCCCAGAGCAGAAATCATGCGTCACTACTGCGGAAAACTGGCCCAGGAAAAGGGCATGGAAAACATCTTCGATTTCTATAACCGCTTTGAACGCATAGCCATTAAGACCTTGAGTGAAGAAAAAGGCGCTGACATGTGCAGCAACGTCGATTATTACAGCGGCTTTGCCTATCATATGCTCGGCATTCCCCGCGACTTATATACACCGCTCTTTGTCATCAGCCGTATGGTCGGCTGGCTGGCTCACAATATTGAACATAAGCTGTACGACAACCGCATTGTCCGTCCGGCGGCTAAATACGTCGGCGATTTAATGGATTATATTCCCATGGAGGACAGATAACATGAAAACTATTACTGTATTTAAAGGCGACGGCATTGGCCCGGAAATTACGGACGCCGTCATTGCAATTCTGAACGCTGCAAAAGCTCCGCTGGCATATGAATACTTCAATGTCGGCGCTGCCGAATACGAACGAAATGGCGCTCTCATTCCGGAAGACGCATTTAAATCCTTTGAAAAGACCCGGGTATTGCTGAAATCACCGATTACAACTCCTGTCGGCAAGGGATTCCGTTCCCTCAACGTCACACTGCGCAACAAATACGATTTATATGCCAATATTCGCCCGGCAAAATCCAACGCCGCCGTGCCGACGCCGTTCCCCAATGTAGACATCGTCACATTCCGGGAAAATACGGAAGACTTGTACATCGGCGTAGAATACAAGATGAATGAAGATACCGTTCACGCCATTAAGCTCATTACCCGTGCGGCCAGCGAACGCATTATCCGTGCTGCCTTTGAATACGCCGTAGCCCATAACCGCAAAAAGGTAACATGTGTTCATAAAGCCAATATCCTCAAAATGACGGACGGCCTGTTCCTCGATATTTTCCGCGAAATTGCCAAAGACTATCCGCAAATCGAAAGCGATGACAAAATCGTCGACAACACGTGCATGCAGCTCGTCATGCATCCGGAAAACATGGACGTCATGGTCATGCCAAACCTGTACGGCGACATCGTATCCGACCTGACCAGCGGCCTCATCGGCGGCCTTGGCCTGCTGCCTTCCATGAATATTGGCAAAGATTATGCCATGTTTGAAGCCGTTCACGGCAGCGCCCCCGATATTGCAGGCAAACACATTGCCAATCCTACAGCCCTCCTCTGGTCGGCCTGCATGCTCCTGGAACACATCGGCGAAACCGAAGTGGCTGCCAAGATCCGCAAAGCCGTAGATGCTGTACTGGCAGAAAAACAGCACCTCACGCCAGACCTGGGCGGCAAAGCAACAACAGAAGAATACCGCGACGCCGTCATTGCCAAGTTATAAGAAATACTAAAAATCTCCTCATCATGATAAGAAGCAACGTTCTGTCATGATGGGGAGATTTTTTTATACGTACACTATATAAGACAGCTTCTGAGGCTCAGTTAAAAATCATCGCGGAAGACGATTTGGCGGTATGTTTCAAAGTTCATCCACTTCTTGAACAGTTCCGAATCGAGGCGGCCCTTCTTCTGTTCATAGGCCTGAATAAACTGGCTGTATTCTTCTGCTGAAGAAACATGGATGGCAAATCCCCGGCCGTTAACCAGCGGTTCACCTGTATATACATAGTCTTTCAAAGCCGTAATAGCCGCAATTTTTCCCAGGCGCACCTGAACAGCTACGCCGTCACGCAGAATGAGTATATCGAAGTTCTGCGGATACTGGTAGGTGTTACCGGAAATAGGAATGCCATCGCCTACGTGGTATTCGTGGAGTTCCGGTTTTTCTTTGACAATCTGCAGACTCTGCATGCTGTAATAGAAATCTTCAAAAATATCGCCGCGTCCGCTGATGCCGGCGCCGACAAAGACGTGGTTGCCGTCTTGGGCATGAGTATCTTCAATAACGCCGCCAGCTGAAGTCATGTTGGTTACGCGGTCAATGAGGATACATTCTCCCAGTACTTTATGGTGAGCAAAGGTATCGACGACGACTGGTTCCTGCAGGAACAGGGTACAACGGGCAATTTCATTTTTCTTCAGCGTTGCCGTATGGATATGTTCTCCTGTATTGACGTCGATTTTATAGGCAATATCTGTCAGGATGCCGACAATTTCCTTGGTTCCTGATTTAAATACATATTCCCTTCCAATAACTAAATCGTCATCATCCATCCACAGCAAGGTAACGGTAATATGATTGCTTACGGCAGGAATCGTATCTTTGGCAAATACACAGCCCCGGGATACATCGACTTCCCGATCCAGCTGGATCGTAACGGCCTGACCTTTCTGTGCAGACTGAACCGTATCCATGCCGTTCAGAATGGAAGCGACCTTTCCCTTTTCCAGGCTGGGATAAATCGTAAGGGTATCGCCTACAGATACGGTACCTGCTTCAATTTGTCCCTGAAAACCGCGGAATGTCCGGTCAGGACGGCATACGCGCTGGATAGGAATAAAGAAGCCTTCTTCCTGCCGTTCTTCTACGTCGACCTGTTCCAGATGCTGCAGAATCGTCGGTCCCTGATACCACGGCATATGGGACGATGGCTTGGTAACGTTGTCGCCTTCTGTTGCCGATACAGGAACAATAATAACATGAGCAAGGCCCAGTTCCTTGCGGAGTTTTTCGATTTCTCCGGCAATTTCATCAAACCGTTCCTTGCTGTACTGTACCAGATCCATCTTGTTGACGGCAAAAATGAAATATTCAATCCCCACGAGAGCACAGATACGGGCATGACGGCGGGTCTGAACGAGAACGCCTTTTGTCGCATCCAGGAGAATAATAGCCAGTTCCGCAAAGGATGCACCGACGGCCATATTGCGCGTATATTCTTCATGCCCTGGCGTATCGGCGACGATGAAGCTGCGGTTGTCTGTACTGAAATAGCGATATGCTACGTCGATCGTAATGCCCTGTTCCCGTTCAGCCATCAGTCCATCCAGGAGCAGCGAATAGTCGATGGCGCCGCCGCGGCTCCCTACTTTACTTTCCAGTTCCAGTGCTTTCTTCTGGTCGGCGTACAGCAGCTTGGCATCATACAGCAAATGGCCAATAAGCGTCGATTTTCCGTCATCTACGCTGCCGCAGGTAATAAATTTCAGTAGTCCCTTCATCTTAGAAATACCCCTCTCTCTTTCTCCGTTCCATACTGCCAGCTGCTTCTTTATCAATAACCCGGCTTGTCCGTTCTGATGAAACTGCACTCAGCGTTTCCTTAATAATCGCATCCAGCGTATCCGCATCGGATTCAATGCCGCCAGTGAGCGGGTAACATCCCAGCGTGCGGAAGCGAATTTTCTTATGTTCAATCTTTTCGCCCGGTTTCAGGCGCATCCGGTCGTCGTCGACCATGATGATATTGCCGTCTCTGTAGACAACGGGCCGTACAGCTGCAAAATACAGGGATACAATGTCAATGTGTTCCCGTTTGATATACTGCCATATATCGGCTTCTGTCCAGTTGGAAATGGGGAACACCCGCATGCTTTCGCCTTTGTGAATATGGGTATTATAGAGTTTCCACATTTCAGGGCGCTGATTTTTCGGATCCCATGCCTGCGCTTCATTGCGGAAAGAAAAAATCCGTTCTTTTGCCCGCGACTTTTCTTCATCCCGCCGGCCGCCGCCGAAAGCTGCCGTAAATCCATATTGCTGCAGCGCCTGTTTCAGGGCCTGTGTCTTCATAATATCCGTATAGGCTGCACCGTAATCAAAAGGATTGACGCCTTTTTTTACGCCTTCCTGATTGATATATTCAATCAGCTGGAGTCCGTATTTTTTCATCGTTTCATCGCGGAACCGAATCATTTCCTTAAACTTCCAGGTCGTATTAATATGCAGGAAGGGGAAAGGCGGCTTTTCCGGATAAAAGGCCTTGCGGGCCAGATGAAGCATAACGGAGCTGTCTTTGCCAATCGAATACAGCATGACCGGCTTTTCACACTCTGCCGCAACTTCGCGGATAATGTAAATCGCTTCCGCTTCCAGTGCGTCAAGATGGGATAATTCACTCATAATAATATATTCCTCCTGTACGTTTATAACTAATAAGCATTGGCTTCCTGCGTATTCAGACGAATCGTCTTTTCTGTTCCGTCAGGAAGCGTAATATGCCAGTCCAGATACTGTCCTTCTCTGGAAACGTTCATCGTACTGCCCCGGCCGCCCATATCGGCACCCAGGTAAAAATCAATGGCATGAAAGGCACATTCCTTAACGCACGACGCACAGCCCCAGCAATCTTTCGGATAGGCAATATCTGCTTTGCCTGCTGAAGTTAATACGATCAGGCTGCCTGGACAGACGTCGATGCAGCGGCGACAGCCAACGCAGACATCCTGTTTAATTCGTATGCTCATACTGCTGTCCTCCTGTAACCAGATTTCGTAAAATAATATGGACCTTTCCCTTTTCCCAGCGGGAGTTTACATATTTCAGCCACGAATCGCTTTTTTCCGGATAATCCAGATTTTCAGCAAAGCTGTGCCACCGCGTTTCCCTGCGGGCCAGCAAATGAGCGATAACGACCTGGCAGACAGTCAGCCGTTCCTGCAGTTCATAAACAAAGAGGAGTTCGTGAACGTCTTTGGCGCCAATATGGCGGCTCATTTCTATGAGCTGTCTGATTTTGTCATCAGCCAGGGCCAGCTGCTGTGCATTATACTGATAATGACAGCTAATGCCGCCGGCATAGGCATCCATGACTTTCTGCATGCCTTCTTCCAGTTCTTCCACAGTATACAGCGCCTGGTGACGATTCAAAATATCGTTGTATTCTGCCGTCTTCTGGCGGAGAAGTTCCTGTTCCTCTTCTTCCGGCAGCAGCGTATTCGTTTCTTCAAAATCACTGCGGGACCGGATAATGGCCTGGGCAGCAATTTCCCCTTCGACGAGGGCGCCGGTTACATATTTCTGCGGACAGCCGCCGGCAACGTCACCGGCAGCGTAGAGATGGCGAATCGTCGTCTGCCTGTTCGTATCTACCCAGTAGCCGCTTGCCGTATGGCCGCCTACGATATATGGTTCTGTCCCTTCAATTTCCACATTCTGCTCATCCGGTCCCTTGCCGTCTTCAATCCACTTCAGCGTCTGGCTCGGCGCCATATTCAAGTAGGCTTTGAATAACGACTGGGCCTGCTCTTTGGATATGCCTTTTGTCTGCAAGTAACAGGGGCCCCGGCCTTCCTGGTTTTCCCGAACTGTTCCGTACAGGCGCTGCGACGTCGTCAATCCATATTTCGTCTCGTATACATCGCCTAAGGCATTGACCTGTTTGGCCCCTACGCCCTGGGCGATCGTTCCTGTCGGCGCAATCGTATCTTTACAGCGAAGGGCAATAAAGCGCATTTCAAAAGTCGTCATTTCCGCACCGGCACGAATGCCCATAGCATATCCGGCACCCGTATTAAACGGCGAATACCACATTTTATGGCGGGAAAAACCGGGATTATTGGGCCGGTATAATCCGGCAGCACCGCCAGTGGCACAGATGACGTCATTGGCCCGGATTTCATAGGCATAGCCATCGAGCATGCCAAAGCCGAGACAGCCTAAAATGCGGTTGTCCCGTACAATATAATCGGTCACGTTGAGATGATTAAAAACAGTCACATTTGGCGTGTTCTTTACGGCATCTGCCAGCAAGGGCTTAATATTTTCCCCGTTAATCTTAATATTCCGGCTGCCGCGGGTTACGTATTCGCCCTTGTCGTCTTTCAGAATGACCAGACCCAGTTCTTCCAGTTTTGCCGTCACCCGGTTTAATCCTTCAGCCATAGTCAGCAGCAAATCTTCCCGAACGATGCCGGCCGCATCCTTTTTGGCATAGTCTACGTAAAACTGCGGCGTATGACCTTTCGTAATATACGCATTCAGCGCATTGACGCCAGCAGCCAGACAGCCGCTTCGGCGAATATTTGCCTTTTCAGCAATGACGACAGACAGTCCCTGCCGGCCTAACAGCATAGCTGCATAACATCCGGCCGTACCGCCGCCGATAATCAACACATCGGTATGGATAACGGGATGTGGTATCAGATTCATAACATAAGCCCCTTTGATTAAATATAAAATACATCTTTGTTTTGTATATTCTGGTTTTCTTCCAGATACGTATGGGATTCATCAAAAACATACAGCCGATAAATAAGGACCTGTACGTCTTCGCCGACCTGCAGCGGTTCATCGTCTAAGGAATACTCACCATGGACGATAAGGTCTTTGATTTTAAGGGTTACATCCCAGTGGCTGCCGCGGAAATGCAGGGCCTGAACAACTCCCTGTTCAGCAGCATTGACATATTGCTGAACAGCCCCTTTTTTATATATCTTAATGAATTCCGGCCGGATAACGGCTTTAGCAGCACCGCTTACCCGCCTGAATCCCTTCAGGGAATCGTACGTGTCAATAATGGAAGAACTGCCGAGAAACTGCGCTACAAAGGGAGTTTTCGGATTTTTATACACATCCGTCGGCGACCCTACCTGTTCCACGCGCCCCTGGTTGGTCACGATAATATCATCGGCCACTTCAATGGCTTCTCCCTGATCGTGGGTTACAAAAATACTCGTAATACCTACGCGGTGAATCGTGTCTTTCAGCCAATTGCGCAGTTCCTGACGCACTTTGGCATCAATGGCCGCAAAAGGTTCATCCAGGAGCAGTACCTGCGGATTCGGCGCCAGAGCCCGGGCAAAGGCCACGCGCTGACGCTGACCGCCGGAAAGCTGGTTGGGATACCGTTTTTCCATTCCTGCCAGCCCGGTCAGCTCGATCAGTTCCTGTACCCGCCTGCGAATCTCTCCGCGCGGCACATGCTGTATTTCCAGGCCAAAGGCAATATTATCAAATACGGTCATATACCGAAATAATGCATAGTTCTGAAAGACAAAACCAATGCCTCTCTTTGCCGGCGCTATGTCGTTTACCCGATTGCCGGCAATATAAATATCGCCGCTGTTCGGCGTTTCCAGTCCTGCCAGCATGCGCAGTATCGTCGTCTTGCCGCTGCCGCTGGGGCCCAGCAAAGCAGCAAGGCGTCCCTTTTCTATGCCGAAGCAGACATCACGGGAAGCCTTAAAGGTGCCATATTCTTTTTCAATATGCTTCATTTCTACATACATAATTTCGTCTCCTCTACGACATATGTCTCTTCGTCTTATATTCTACGAACGTCCTGAGCAGCAGGACGATAATGGCAATGAGCACCAGCAGGGATGATACGGCAAAGGCAGCCGTAATGGCATCGGCTTTCCCCGACTGATACAGGGCATCAATTTCCAGAGGCAGCGTAAACGTTCCGCCCCGCGTTTTGGACAGGGCACTGACGGCACCAAATTCACCGAGAGCCCGGGCAGTACACAAAATTACGCCGTACAGGAGAGCCCATTTGATCTGCGGCAGCGTAATCTTGAAAAAGATCTTCAGGCCGCTGGCTCCCATAAGGGCAGCCGCTTCTTCTTCATCCCGCCCCTGCGATGTAAGGACAGGAACAATTTCGCGAAAGACAAATGGAAAGGTAACAAAAATAGTAGCCAACAGGACGCCGGGAACAGCAAAGACAATCTGAATATCCGTTCCCAGAGCTGCGCTCAGCATATCTACATAGTCAGCAGCCCAGCCCATGCGGCCAAAGGTCATAATAAAGGCCAGGCCTGCAATAACCGGCGAAATGGAAAAGGGAATATCAATGAGCGTCGTCAGAACGTGCTTGCCGCGAAAATCAAATTTCGTAACCGCCCAGGCGGCTACAAGGCCAAAAAAGGTATTGACTACCAGGGCAACGACTGTAGCCAGTATGGTCAGTTTCAGGGCAGAAATGACAAAGTCCGTCGACAGGGCCTGAAAATAGAAATCTATGCCTTCAGCCAGGGAATTGACGATGACGGAAATGAGCGGAATAAGCAGCATAATCGTGACAAACAGCAGGCTGACCGCAATCAGAGCTATTTCCGTTTTGCTTCGTTTCATATGAGCTTCCTCCTTACTGAACGCGCCGCGCCTGACGAACCTGAACCATGTTGATGGCAAACAGCGTGACAAAGGCGATGACCAGCATGGCCAGGGCAATCGTCGTAGCGCTGGCATAGTCAACGTAATTCAGCTTCTGCATAATGACGTATGACACCACTTGCGTACTGTTTTTCGCACTGTTGCCGGAAATATAAATAACACTGCCGTATTCGCCAAGGCCTCTGGCAAAAGCCAGGCCAAATCCGGTCAGAATAGCCGGCCGAAGTTCCGGCAGGATAATGCGCCGGAAAATCGTAAACGGCGAAGCCCCCAGCATATTGCCGGCTTCTTCATAAGACGGGTCCAGTTTTTCCAGTACAGGCTGAATAGACCGGACGACAAAAGGAATGCCGACGAAAATCAGGGCAATGGTAAGCCCGATTTTCGTATAGGCAATAGCAATGCCCAACTGGGCAAAGGGTTCGCCAATAAACCCCGTATCAGAATACAGTTTGGACAACGTAATGCCGGCAACAGCAGTAGGAAGCGCAAAGGGCAGCTCAATGAAACTGTTTAACAAACGCTTGCCGGGAAACTCATATCGTACCAGTACCCACGCCAGGATCAGGCCAAACACGCAGTTGATCAGCGCTGCCAGAAGAGAGCAGGAAATACTGGTAATAAAGGCGTTGCGAATACCGTCATTTTTCACTAAATTCAGATAATCGCTGGCCGATAAATGCAGAGAATAGACCAGCACGGACGCCAGAGGGATGAGGACCAGCAAAGACAGGAGGGAAATCGAAATCCCCATGGTCAGTCCAAATCCCGGTATAATCCGTCCCTGCCGCTGCCGCCGAAAAAACGTAGTCATGACATGCACTCCTTACTTGTTGACTTCTGTCATAATCTGATCGAAGATGGCTCCATCATTAAAGAATTTTTCATATGCGCCATCCCAGCCGCCGAAATCGTTGATCGTCACCAAGTTGACGTTCAGATTGAATTTATCGGCAAACTGTTTCAATATATCCGGATTGGACGGGCGATAGCCGTTTTCGCCAATAATCTTCTGTGCTTCATCGGTATAGAGGTAGTTCAGATATTCCTTAGCCGCTTCTTCTGTACCATTCTTCTGGGCATTTTTCGTTACGATGGCAACGCTCGGCTGAGCCAGAATGCTGATGCTTGGCGTAACAATTTCAAATTTATCCGGATATTCCTTTACAGAATTAATAGCTTCATTTTCCCAGGCAATGAGGACATCGCCCTGGCCGTTTTCTACGAACGTCGTCGTTGCGCCGCGGGCGCCGGAATCCATGACGGATACATTTTTATAAATGTTGGTCAGCAGTTCTTTCGTCTTTCCTTCATCGTTATTAAACTTCTTCTGGCCAAATGCCCAGGCGCCGAGGAAGTTCCAGCAAGCGCCGCCGCTGCTCTTCGGATCAGGCGTGATAACATTTACGCCCGGTTTTGCCAGATCATCCCAGTCTTTGATCTGCTTGGGATTGCCCTTGCGCACCAGGAAGACGATAGTAGACGTATACGGCGAGGAATCTTTCGGGAAATCTTTAATCCAGTCGCTCTTAATGAGGCCGGCTTTTTCAATGAGCGTAATATCGTGAGCCAGGGCCAGCGTAACGACGTCGGCCTTGCTGCCTTCAATGACAGAACGGGCCTGGCCGCCGGAACCGCCATGAGACTGAACGATTTCTATATCCTTGCCCGTTTTTTCTTTATAGTATTTCTGGAACAGCGGATTATACTGTTCATACAATTCCCGCGTCGGATCATAGGATACGTTCGTCAGCGTTATCTTACCGCCGCTGCTGGCAGCCTGTTTTTCACCAGAACTGCCACAGCCGCTCAACAAAACTGCTGCCGTAAGGACAGCACCTACTGCCAGTGCAATATATCTGCTTTTCTTTACCATAATTCTTCCCCCTTGTGTATCAAAAAATACCACATTACCTATGCCGTTTGCCCCCAACCGGCATATACCACCTCAAACCATTACAAGAAACATTCTTACCGGGTCTGTCACATGTCCCTTACCTGCATCATCTTCATCACGCTCCTTATAAAAAAACGCTATCTGCCTGAACAGATAGCGTAGCTGCATCGCTGCTGCGTCATCTGTCAGGCTTCCCTGTATGACGCCATCAAAAAAGGCGTCATCCTCATAGATGACGCCAAAAATCGCGCTGCTGTGACTCATCTATCAGGTATACCTGCTGGAATTGGCACCTTACGTATCCGTAGGTTGCCGCAGCGTCATAAGGCCAGTCCCTCGGCTGCTCTGGATGATATATGGAAATTGTCGTAGTACCGATTCGTGTATTACTTAGCAATCTCCTATGAAATTAACATACAACAGATGATGTTCATTTTTAAGCCCTCCGCACCGGTACAATAGACCGGCCACACTGTACTGCTCAACTTGTATGCCATGATACACTGTTCTTGGTATCTTGTCAACTATTTTAGTGTACTTTTATCTGCGTTTTTTATAAAAATGGTTCCTTACCCTTTATCAGCAGCCATGCTATAATCAAGAAAAAACCGATTGTACAGGAGGATACTTCATGAATATTACCGTCTTAGGATGCGGCCGCTGGGGAACTTTTCACGCCTGGTATGCCAATCATATTGGCCATGCCGTAACACTGTGGGGACGGGAACACTCGCCCCGTCTCCAGCAGCTCAGAGAAACTGGAAAAAATGAATATCTCACGCTTCCTGCCGCCATTCAGCTGACGGCAAATCTGCAGGAAGCCCTGGAACATGCAGATATATGCATTGTCTCCATCAGCGCCCAGCAGCTGCGCTCTTTCGCCGCCACCCTGCATATGCTCAGACCGGATATGCCTATCCCCTGCATTCTGGCCATGAAAGGGTTGGAAATAGGAAGCGGCAAACGCCTGACAGACGTATGGAAAGAAGAAATGGGGCTGTCTGCCCCGGTCGCCGTCTGGGTTGGGCCCGGTCACGTTCAGGACTTTATCAAGGGCATGCCAAACTGCATGGTCATGGCCTCTGACGATATGAATCTCACTCATACCCTTGTCGATGCCTTTACGAGTTCTCTCATTCGCTTTTATTACGGCAGTGATCTCCGGGGCATTGAAATTGGCGCAGCTGCCAAAAATGTCATGGGCATTGCCGCCGGCATGCTGGACGGCGCAGATCTTACCAGTCTGAAAGGGGCCCTCATGGCCCGCGGCACTCATGAACTGTCTCTGTTAATCAAACGGCTGGGCGGCGATGCCATGACAGTCTACGGTCTGAGCCACCTGGGCGATTATGAAGCTACCCTATTTTCGCCGTACAGCAACAACCGGCGGTTTGGCGAAGCCTTCATTCAGGGAAAGCCTTTCGATAAACTGGCTGAAGGAGTCTATACTACAGAAGCTCTCCTGGATTTAGCCGGTCAAGTCGGCGTAGAGCTGCCCATTACGCGCACCATTTATGAAATCGTAAAAGAAGGCCGTAATCCTCACAGCATGTTGAAACAGCTTTTCCTCCGTCCTACCAAGGCAGAATAACCTGTTCCATTGCTGCAGATTAGTGTTTCGTATGGTCATGAACAGCCTGAATAATGCGTTCCAGTCCTTTCTGCACAATGGCCCTTGGCATGGCCAGATTGAGACGAATATAGCCTTTCGCATTGCCGACGAATAAATCATCGCCCCCTTCCAGGAGCACGCCAGCCTGATTGGCCATAAACTCCGTAATATTCGGTACATCCTGCAAGTAGGGATTCATGTTGATCCAGGCCAGGTACGTTGCTTCTGGAATGGTAAATACGATCTTCGGCAGGTGCTGTGCCAGCATATCTTTTACTAGCTGAAAATTCCCGTCAAGATAGGTCTTCAACTGATCCAGCCAGGGGCCTCCGTGCTGATAAGCTGCCGTATGCGCAGCCGTCGACAGGGGATTGATATTCATGGCATAGGAATTGGTCGAAGCCACATAGAGGCGGCGCAGTTTCTGACTGCGAATCATGATTTCAGAAAACATCAGGCCCGCCATATTGAAACATTTCGATGCAGATGTGCAGACAATGAGCTTTTCGTAATCAGGCATAATTTTGGCCATGGGAATATGGCGGACGCCCTGACGGAGAATGTCGCAGTGAATTTCGTCGCTAATAATCCAGAGGTTATATTTTTTGACAATATTTGCCACGTGCTGCAGCTCTTCTTCTGTCCAGACCCGTCCTGTCGGATTATGGGGATTGCACCAGATCAAGAGCTTGGCAAACGGATTGGCCGCCGCTTTTTCCAAATCGTCAAAATCAATTGTCCAATGGCCCTGGTCATCACAGCGTAATTTTGTATGAATCGCATGTTTATGCCGTTCATCAATGGCATGCTGAAAATACCCGTATGCCGGCGTATGAATAATAGCACACTCATGATCGCTGAGAAGCAGATCCACTAACGTATACAGGGCCGGAATAATCCCCAGGGAGAAACAAATTTCCTGTTTAGGATAGGTCCAGCCGTACATGCGCTGATTCCAGGCATTAAAGGCTTCATAAAAGTCCGCTTCAAAGACCTGACTGTAGCCGATAATTTTCCGGTCGGCCCGGTCTTTAATGGCCTGAATAATATCAGGACACATGGCAAATTCCATATCGGCAACCCACATGCGGATAAATTCGTCATCTTTAAAGGGAAATACTTTCTTTCCTGCAAAGTCATGGAAAATATAGCCGCGGAATCCATCGGTATTCAGCGCATTCGTATGTTGTCTGTCAATGATTTCATCAAAATTATACTGCATCCCTTTCGCCTCTTTCTCCTGCTAACCATGGATAAGGAGAGATTCTTTCTCACATAAATCTCCCCTATACGTGTATATTTGTATAGTAACAAAGACATGGTCATCTTTCAAGTATATACTCTTTTCCCGTATAAAAAGACCTCCCTGAGTCAGCTCAAAATACGTGAGCTGGCCTGGGGAGGTCTTCATGTGTTTACTTATATTTTTGTATATTACGC
>NZ_CATWFF010000038.1 GCF_958350005.1 uncultured Megasphaera sp.
GGTATGTTCTTCATAATAAAAGGGTATAAGTAGTATATACGTATAAAGGAGCGATACTGTAATGAAGACAATTGACACGACTTGTGTAAATGCGATTCGCGTGCTTTCGGCAGATGCTATTGAAAAGGCCAATTCCGGCCATCCCGGTCTGCCTCTGGGCGCGGCTCCCATGGCATATGAACTGTGGGCCCATCATATGAAGCACAATGCGAAAAACCCCCAGTGGGTCAATCGGGACCGGTTTATCCTGTCCGGCGGACACGGCTCCATGCTGTTGTATTCGCTGCTCCATTTCTTTGGCTATGGCCTGACAATGGATGATATCAAGCAGTTCCGCCAGGACGGCTCCCGTACGCCGGGCCATCCGGAATACGGTCACACTGTAGGCGTAGAAGCGACGACAGGCCCCCTGGGTGCCGGCATGTCCATGGCAGTGGGCATGGCTATGGCTGAAGCTCATTTGGCAGCAGTTTTCAACAAGCCGGACTATCCTGTTGTCGATCATTATACCTTCGCTCTTGGCGGCGATGGCTGCATGATGGAAGGCATTTCGTCAGAAGCTTTTTCCCTGGCCGGCACGCTGGGACTGGACAAGCTGATTATTCTGTATGACAGCAACGCCATCTCCATTGAAGGCAGTACAGATATTGCCTTTACGGAAAATGTACAGGCCCGTATGGCTGCCTTTGGGTTCCAGACGCTGGAAGTAGCTGATGGTACAGATCTGGATGCCATTGGCAAAGCCATTGAAGCAGCGAAGGCTGATACGACGCGGCCGTCTTTCATTACGATTCATACGCAGATCGGCTATGGATGCCCGGCTAAACAGGGCAAGGCTTCGGCTCATGGCTCGCCGCTGGGAGCAGAAAATATCGTAGCCATGAAGAAGAATCTGGGCTGGCCCAAGCCGGAAGAATCTTTCTATATTCCGGACGAAGTATATGCTCATTATGACGAACTGAGCAAACAGGGAGCTGCTGCAGAAGAAACGTGGAATGCCCTGTTTGCTGACTATGCGGCAACATATCCGGATATGAAGAAAAAATGGGATGCCTTCCACAGCGCTGTTGACGGCAAGGCTCTTCTTGAAAATGAAGATTTCTGGGCATACGCCGATAAGCCGCAGGCTACGCGCAGCCTGTCCGGCGTCATGATTAACCGCCTGAAGACGCTGCTGCCGCAGCTCATTGGCGGCAGTGCTGATTTGGCACCTTCCAATAAAACCTATATGGATGGAGAAGGCGATTTCAGTAAGACTAATTATGGCGGACGAAACCTGCATTTTGGTGTTCGGGAACTGGCCATGGGCGGCATTACCAATGGCCTGGCTCTTCACGGCGGTGTCCGTCCTTATGCAGGCACATTCTTCGTATTCAGCGATTATATGAAGCCCATGATTCGCCTGGCTGCACTTATGCAGATTCCAACGACCTATGTCCTCACCCATGACAGCATTGGCGTCGGTGAAGACGGCCCGACTCATGAACCGATTGAACAGCTGGCCATGCTCCGGGCTACGCCGAATGTGACTGTCTTCCGTCCGGCTGATGCAACGGAAACTGCTGCCGGCTGGTATGTTGCCGTAACGAGTACGAAGACGCCGACAGCTCTCGTCCTGACTCGACAGAATCTGCCGCAGCTGAAAGGCAGCAGCAAAGACGCTCTGAAAGGCGGCTATATCCTGGCCGATGCAGGCAAGGCTGTACCAGATGCTATTGTCATTGCCAGCGGCTCAGAAGTCGCTCTGGCTGTGGAAGCCAAAGAACTGCTGGCTAAAGACGGTGTTGACGTGCGTGTCGTCAGCATGCCGTCAATGGAACTGTTTGAACAGCAGGACGAAGCATATAAAGATCAGGTTCTGCCCAAGACTGTACGGGCCCGTGTCGCTGTAGAAGCTGCTTCTGATTTCGGCTGGGGAAAATACATTGGCCTCGACGGTGCGACAGTTACCATGGATGGCTTCGGCGCCTCTGCTCCGGCAGGTACGCTGTTCAAAAAATTCGGCTTTACGGCAGATCACGTAGCTGACGTAGTTAAACAGGTTGTCAAATAGAATCGTTTTTTAGTACTTGTTTGTTGGAAAGGCCTCGCTAATCAGGTATAAGCGGGGCCTTTTCTGTTACAATATAGCATCCTTAACGTCAACGTCCTGTCAAGACTTGATTTTTCTTCTGTATTTCAGTATACTAAGGGCAAGAGAAAACCCTACTGTGTGCGTAATATGGTCTCGATGTTTTGAACCAACATCTTTTACATTGGGAGTTCGGACTCTGCACTGTCAGGCAATGCCTTCACTGGACTGCCGAGCTTTGCAGGAGAGCACCCACCTGCTCAGGCAGGCTCAAAACTCGGTTTATAAACGGCATGGTGGGGCTCTTTTCTTATGTAATTGTATATAGTATTGGCATATATTCCGCCGCTAAGATATCTTGGCGGCGTTCTGTTTACGTTAAGGAGCAAACAAATGAACGGAGACGATCTTTTTTCCATGGCTGACGAAGGACGTCAGTCCTTTGAACCTCTGGCAGTACGGATGCGCCCGCAGACGCTGGATGACGTGTTTGGACAGGACGATGTCGTTGGGCCAGGGACGTTTTTGCGGGAAATGATTCAGCGCGATACGATTCCGTCACTCCTTCTGTATGGCCCGTCCGGAGTTGGCAAAACGACGCTGGCTCATGTCATTGCCATGGAAACGCATAGTTCCTTTGTCCGTCTGAATGCTGTTACGGCAGGTACAGCAGAACTGCGCAAGGTCATTCAGACTGCCAAAGATGATGTTACGATTTATCAGAAACGGACGATCTTGTTTATCGACGAAATTCATCGATTTAATAAAGGGCAGCAAGATGTACTTCTGCCGTATGTCGAAGACGGCACGGTTATTTTAATTGGGGCAACGACAGAAAATCCCTACTTTGAAGTCAACCGGCCTCTTTTGTCGCGCCTTCGCGTCGTACCGCTGCAGCCATTATCCGAGTCTGCTGTGGCCGCTGTGTTGTCCCGCGCTCTTTCTGATAAAACAAAGGGCCTGGGCCAACTGCATCTGACCGCGTCAGACGATATATTGCGCACCCTTGCCCGACTGGCTGACGGTGACGCCCGGGTGGGACTGAATCTGCTGGAACAGACGGCTATGATGGTGCCAGCTGGCCAGGAGATTACCCATGAATATGTGGAAAAGGCAGCAGGACGGCAGGTGTATCGCTACGATAAAAAAGGGGACGCCCATTACGATACGGTTTCTGCATTTATCAAAAGTATGCGCGGCTCCGATCCCGATGCGGCGCTTCATTATCTGGCCCGCATGATTGAAGGCGGGGAACAGCCGTCTTTTATCGCCAGGAGACTGGTTATCTGCGCGGCAGAAGATGTGGGACTGGCAGATCCGCAGGCCCTGGTAATTGCCAATGCTGCAGCGCAGGCCGTGCAGTTTGTCGGCTGGCCGGAAGGCCGGATTATTTTATCGGAAGCCGTGATTTATGTGGCCTGTGCGCCGAAGAGCAACAGTGCCTATATGGCTGTAGATGCGGCTATTGCCGATGTGCGCCGCGGCGGCTGCGGCGATATACCGGCATACCTGCAGGACAGCCATTACAGCGGCGCCGCGGCTTTGGGACACGGAAAGGGATACCAGTATCCTCACAATTTCCCCAATGCCTGGGTACAGCAGACATATCTGCCGGAACCGCTGAAAGACCGCCAGTATTACCGGGAACTGTCGTATGGACAGGAAGCGGAAATGGCAGCGCGCTGGCATGAACGCCGCGGCGGCAAGTAAATAACAGAAGGTGAATACATTTGGCACAACAACGTACGCGTAAGACGGCGAAACCGGCGGCTTTGCGAAAAAAAAGGAAGACGTCTCAGGCAGGGCCGTCGCTTCTGAAATTTGAAATTATTGGATTATGCTGTATCTTTTTCGGTATTTTTTCCACTCTTGGCATTGTAGGCGTCGATACGGGCAGCATAGGCCATGGTCTGGACAGTATTCTGTCTTATGGATTTGGCATGGGCCGCATTGTCGTATCCCTTACATTCCTCGTAGCCGGGCTTCGGTATATTGTACAGCGCCGGGCCTGGCCCTTTACGCGCAGCTGGCTGGGCGGATGCTGGGGATATATTCTGCTGCTCACAGGCATTCATCTCGTATTTATTCCCAGCGGCACAGAGTTCATGCCCTTAAGTCTGAGCCTGGGCGGCGGCCTTTTCGGTGCTGTCATCGCCTCGATCCTGCGGGAGTGGTTTGGCCTGTACGGCGCCGATCTCGTATGGGTAGGTTCCGCTGCTGTAACCGTGCTGATCTGGAAGCAGTGGTCCATTTCACAGCCTGTGGCCAAGGCGTCTGTAAAGGCTTCAGAAGAAGTTACCAAAATGTCCGATAAAGCCGTAGAAGGCCTGCAGGGCGCTTCGGCAGCGATTAAAGAATGGCATCGTCCCCGTATTTTTGATTTACAGAAAGAAGGAGAGCAGGAACATCAAAAAAGTACGCCTTTGCCCCCTGAACATGCCAATGCAGGTGCAATTGCTCCGGCTCCTGCCGATCTGCCGGAAGAAGAAAGGGAAGAACCGGCCCGGTATACGCCAGTGTATACGGAAGATCAGGAACCGCTGACAGATCAGGATATTGATGCCATGGCTGAAGAAGAACCGGAAGTTTCGGAACATACAGCTCCGGCCGGAGCCGTTCAGGATGTACTGGAAGAAGAAATGGCCCATTTAAAGCCCGTAGAAGTTGAACCTGTAGCTGCAGCTGCCGATATGGGGCCGACCGGTGCCAGTGCTGTGCCCAAGGCCAGAGGAGAAAGTACGTACCGCCTGCCGCCGATGAGCATCTTGCATCACGGAAAAGAACAGAGCGGCGGCGTCAGCGATGAAGTGCGCCACAATGCCCGGATTCTGCAGGAAACGCTGCAGAGTTTCAATATTGATGCCAAAATCCTGAATGCCAGCCAGGGCCCGGCTGTTACGCGGTATGAAATTGAACCGGCTGCAGGTGTCAAAGTAAGCAAAATCGTTCATCTCGCCGATGATCTGGCTCTGAAGCTGGCGGCGACGGATATCCGCATTGAAGCGCCCATTCCCGGCAAAGCTGCTGTCGGCATTGAAGTGCCAAACCAGAAACTGGCCGGCGTCATGCTGCGGGATGTTCTGGATACGGAAGCTTTCCGGCGGGCTACTGGCGGCGTACCGGTTAGTCTGGGGAAGGATATTGCCGGCAATCCCGTCATTGCAGACCTGACCAAGATGCCTCATCTTCTCGTCGCCGGCTCTACCGGTTCCGGCAAAAGTGTATGCATTAATACTTTTATTGCCAGCATTTTGTTTAAACAGCGGCCAGAAGACGTAAAGATGATCCTCATTGACCCCAAGGTAGTAGAGCTGTCTAATTACAACGGTCTTCCTCATTTGCTGACGCCTGTCGTCACAGATCCGAAGAAAGCAGCCAGCGTACTGCGCTGGGCTGTTCGGGAAATGGATGACCGGTATAAACGATTTGCCCTTACGAAGACCCGTGATATTGGCCGGTACAACGAAACTCATCCGGAAGACGCCATGCCCTTTGTCGTTATTATTATTGATGAATTAGCTGATTTGATGATGGTAGCTTCCAATGACGTAGAAGAATCGATTTGCCGGCTGGCGCAGAAGGCCCGGGCTTGCGGCATGCACCTCGTCCTGGCAACGCAGCGGCCGTCTGTCGATGTCCTGACGGGGCTGATCAAAGCCAATGTGCCGAGCCGCATCGCTTTTGCCGTATCCAGCCAGGTAGATTCGCGGACCATTTTGGATATGGCCGGTGCTGAACGGCTTATTGGCAAAGGTGACATGCTGTATTATCCCATGGGTGCATCCAAGCCCCTGCGCGTACAGGGCGCCTTTATTTCCGACAGTGAAATTGACGAAATGGTGGAATTTATCAAGGCCCAGGGAGCACCGCAGTACGATGAATCTGTACAAAAGGCCCAGTCTGACGGAGACAATGGCGGAATAGACTTTTTTGAAGATGAATTGATGAGTCAGGCCATCGACATGGTTTTGGAAACAGGACAGGCATCGGCGTCCATGCTCCAGCGGCGGTTCCGTATCGGCTATACGCGGGCAGCCCGGCTGGTCGATACGATGGAAGCCATGGGAATTGTAGGCGCCAATAATGGCAGCAAGGCCCGGGAAATTCTCATGACTGCCGATGAGGTACAGCAAAAGTATTTCAATGTATAACGGTTCTTTCCCCTTTGCCATATATGTTATATAATATACAATACGAAAGGTGTAAAAGGAGGGAAACAGCGTGTCAACTGTTGGCGAAATTTTGCGGTCAGAACGAGAACGGCAGGGACGGACACTGCAGGAGGTTTCCGACGCCTTGAATATAAAACCTGCCTATTTATCGGCTATTGAAGCGGACCGATATGAGGACATTCCCGGCGTAGTTTTTGTAAAGGGATTTATCCGAAATTACGGGGCCGATTTATCCATGGATGGGGCAGCGTTAGTACAGGAATATAAACGTACCTTTTCGGGGCGGACGCCGCAGCCGGAAGTGCGCAGTGTTGTGAAAGCAAAGAAGAAGCACATTCTGCGACATAGTGGAAAGAAAACGATCAGAAAGGGAAAATGGCCGGAAATTACGATTATTGCCGGCGTCGTCATTTTTCTTCTGCTGATTATGTGGATTGTGCTGTAGAGGAGAAGTATGGCTGATAATTTTTTGGTTACGAGCCGGGACGATATGAGGCGCCGCGGCTGGGATCAACTTGATTTTGTATATATTAACGGCGATGCATACGTAGATCATCCCGGCTTTGCTGCAGCCGTTATTGGCCGGGTGCTGGAGCAGCGGGGCTATCGCGTAGGCCTTATTTCGCAGCCTGACTGGCATAGTGCTGAGCCTTTTAAAGCACTGGGAAAGCCGCGGCTGGCGGCGCTGATTACGGCAGGAAATCTCGATTCCATGCTCAATGAGAAGACGGCGGCAAAAAAATTCCGCAGCCGTGACAACTATTCGCCAGGCGGAGAACCGGGACGGCGGCCGGAACGGGCGACCATTGTCTATGCCAACCGCATGAGAGAGGCCTATAAAGATGTGCCCATCATTATAGGCGGCATCGAAGCCAGTCTGCGGCGGTTTGCTCATTACGATTACTGGTCCAACAAAGTGCGCCATTCCATTTTGCTGGACAGCAAGGCGGACATCCTGAGTTACGGCATGGGGGAACATTCGGTAGTTGAAATTGCCGATGCCCTGGCCGAAGGAAAGACGACGGCAGAAATGTATGCTATTCGCGGCATTTGTTATGTAACCAGTCACGCTCCATTGTCGGACAAGGCAGTTATGTGCCCGTCGTATGAAGAGGTGCGGGACAGTAAAAAAGCCTTTGCCGAGGCGTTTAGAATACAATATGCCGAACAGGATCCGTACCGGGGAAAAACGATTATTCAGCCGTCAGAAAACCGTTTTGTCGTGCAGACGCCGCCGGCCCTGCCGCTGACAACGGAAGAAATGGATGCCCTGTATGAACTGCCTTTTCAGCGGCGGTGGCATCCTGATTACGATGCAGCCGGCGGCGTACCGGCGCTGCAGGAAGTACAGTTCAGCCTGACCAGCCAGCGCGGCTGTTTTGGCCATTGCCATTTCTGTGCTATTACCAGTCATCAGGGGCGGATTATTCAGCACCGCAGTCATGCTTCGCTGATTCGGGAAGCGACAGCTATGACGAAAATGCCGGAGTTTAAGGGATATATTCATGATGTCGGCGGCCCTACAGCCAATTTCCGCCATGTTGCCTGTGCGAAACAGATGAAAGTCGGTGCATGCCGGGATCGGGAATGCATTGGCAGCACGATTTGTCCCAATCTCGATACGTCTCATGACGATTACAGACAGCTTCTTAAGGAAATCCGGCAGATACGGGGAGTAAAGAAAGTATTTGTCCGCTCCGGCCTGCGCTATGATTACGTCCTGGCTGATCATAATAAGCAGTTTGTCCGGGAATTATGCCAGTATCATGTAAGCGGCCAGCTTAAAGTAGCACCGGAACATGTAGTAAAACACGTAACCGATTTGATGGGCAAAGCCGGTGTTGATGATTTTATGAAGTTTAAAGCCTGGTTTGACGAAGCCAATCAGCAGCTGGGAAAAAAACAGTATCTTGTTCCGTATTTTATGTCCAGCCATCCAGGCTGTACCCTGAACGATGCTATTGCTCTGGCTGAATTTCTCCGGGATATGCATATGCAGCCTGAACAGGTGCAGGACTTTATTCCCACGCCAGGCAGCCTGTCTACGGCCATGTATTATACCGGCATCAATCCCTTGACCGGAAAAAGCGTGTATGTTGCCCGGCGTCCGGAAGATAAACAGATGCAGCGGGCATTAATGCAGTATAAGAACCCGGCTAATTACGATATCGTTTATAAGGCGTTGTGCCTGGCTGGCAGACGGGATCTGATCGGGTATGGGCCGAAGTGCCTGATTGCACCTCGACGGAACCGGCATGCAGCGGGGAATCGCGCTGCCACAGATGGCAATGGTACCCGGCACAGCCGGCGCCCTGGACAGGGAAAACGGCGAAAAACGAGGTAAGATGTATGAAAAGATATATTCCCATTGCCGCCGTGATTGTTTTTGTCATAGCGGCCCTGGCCTTTGGCAATCATCTGCTGGTTCTGAAGAAGCAGGCAGCAGCTCAGGCTGCATATGAAGCAGAACGGCATCTTGTGGTCTATTCAGATATGCCGGAAGATGTAAACCGGAATTTGGCAGCAGCTTTCCATAAACGAACAGGTCTGCGCGTTCAAATTCAAACGCGTACAGATGATGAACTGTATACCCTGTGGCGCAGCGACGGCAAAGAAGGCCCGCCAGCCGTCCTTATTGCATCGGAAC
This sequence comes from uncultured Megasphaera sp., assembly GCF_958350005.1. Classification (GTDB taxonomy): domain Bacteria; phylum Bacillota; class Negativicutes; order Veillonellales; family Megasphaeraceae; genus Megasphaera. The sequence continues at coordinate 8,891 of NZ_CATWFF010000038.1, forward strand.
CGGTTCTGCGGGAACAGAAAGCTCATCAGGTACTGCGTCCCTATGCTTCGCAGTTTACGGAGTCCGTTCCATATCCGCAGAAAGACAGTGACGCCATGTGGACTGGCCTGTGGCTGGACCCTATGGTCTTCATTATTCACAATGAGTATTATGCCCGGCGGGGCATGCATATCCGAACGTGGGATGATCTGCTGACAGATCCGACCCTGCGGGTTGCCTTCCCCGATTTGGCGGCTACCGATATGGCCGGTGACTTCCTCTGCTCCTTTGTTGAGGTAAAGGGGACAGAAGCAGCAGGACTGTATTTAAAAGCCCTGCAGAGCCATATCAGCATGTATTCAAAAGTAATGGCAGCCAATGTACGCCGTGTTGCCGGCGGAGAAGCGGATATTGGCATTGTCGACGGCGCTACTGCCCGGCAGTACCGGCAGGACGGCATGCCCATCTATATCGTATATCCCCGAGACGGCACTTCATACTGGCTGACCGGTGCAGCTGTGACAAAGTGGTGCCGCGATGATGAACTGGCCCAGGCCTTTATGGACTGGCTGTATTCGCGGGATGTAGATGACGTCTTGCGGGGAAGCCATTTATACTTAACATATGCCAACAGCGATGCCAGAAAAATACTGGATTCTCGTGGTCAGGAACTGATTCTGTTTCCGGTTCAGAAACAATATACCGGTGAAGGACGCCGGGATCTGCAGGATTGGTGGATTAAGTCGGTCCGCTTTGGAAAAGGAGAATAACGTGGAAAAAATTGGATTTGTCAGTCTGGGATGCTCAAAAAATCTTATTGATACAGAGGTTATGCTGGGTATTCTGCGCGATAAGCATATGGAAATTACGGAAGATCTGGCTGAGGCCGACATTATTATTGTCAACACCTGTACGTTTATTGAAAAGGCAAAACAGGAATCGATTGATACTATATTGAAAGCGGCGGCCTATAAAACGGAAGGGCACTGCCAGATGCTTATCGTAACGGGCTGTTTGAGCCAGCAGTATAAAGAGGAACTGCTTAAGGAAATGCCGGAAATAGATGCCCTGTTGGGCACAGGCTCGTGGGACCGCATCTGGGAAGCTATTGATGCCGTCAAACAGGGACGGCGGGCCTGCTTTATGGATAATGTCAGCCATTTGTATGACCAGACGACGAGCCGCCTGCGGACGACGCCGTCATACAGTGCGTATGTAAAAATTGGCGAAGGCTGCAATAACGGCTGTTCCTTCTGCATTATTCCCCATGTCCGCGGCCGCCTGTACAGCCGGCCTGTCGATTCGGTGGTCGCAGAAGTCAGGCAGCTGGCAGCTGATGGGGTTAAGGAAATCAATCTCATTGCCCAGGATACGACCAGCTACGGCGTCGATCTGGCCGGGCATTCTCTGCTGCCGGACCTGCTGCGGCAGCTGGTGAACATTGAGGGCATTCGCTGGATTCGTCTGTTTTATCTGTATCCTCACTATTTTACAGACGAACTGATGGATCTGATTATTACAGAAGATAAGATCTGTCCCTATGTCGATTTACCGCTGCAGCATATTTCACAGCCTGTGCTGCAGCGCATGAATCGCCGTGATACGGAAGATGATGTGCGCCGCCTGGTAGATAAGCTCTGTGCTCATGGGAGAAAGCTGACCCTGCGGTCTACGTTTATCGTCGGTTTTCCCGGTGAAACAGAAGAAGAATTCCAGACGTTGTGCGACTTTGTAGAACAGACGAAATTTGACGATGTCGGCGTATTTACATATTCACAGGAAGAAGGCACGCCGGCGGCCAAGATGGCAGATCAGATTCCGGAAGACGTCAAGGAAGAGCGTTATCATGCGCTCATGGCGATTCAGGCTAAAGTATCGGAACAGCGCAATCAGGAACTGGAAGGAACGCTGCATACGATGCTCATTGAAGACGTGACTGAAGAAAACGGGCACCGTCAGGCTGTAGGCCGTATTGAAGTACAGGCCCCGGAAGTAGACGGCCTGACCTATCTGGAAGAGGCAGGCACTGTCAAACCAGGCGATATGGTGCCTGTACGTATTGTCCAGGGATTTGCTTACGATTTAGTTGCCGAACAGGTGTAACGGGGAGGGATGACAGATGCTGGTAGAACTTGTGACGACAGGATCAGAACTGTTGCTGGGCGAAATTTTGAATGATAATTCCCGGTATTTATCGCAGCAGTTGAATATGCTGGGCTATTCTGTCGTCTACCATACAACAGTCGGCGATAATCCGCAGCGAATGGAGCTGGCTATTCGCGAAGCCCTGTCACGGGTTGATATGGTTATTACGACTGGCGGCCTCGGACCGACGCAGGGGGATATGACCAAGGACATTGGCGCAAAGATCATGCATCTTCCCCTGGAATACCATCCGGAAATTATGGAAACAATTCGGCAGTGGATTGCCGTACGCCATCCAGAACGGGAAGTGACGGAAAATCAGCGGCGTCAGGCTATGATTCCTGCTGGGGCCGATATTTTTTCCAACGGCGTCGGTACTGCTCCTGGCGTAGCGATCCGCAGTCATGGAAAGGTGCTGGTTCATCTGCCTGGTCCTCCTTCGGAAATGCGCTGGATGTATCAGGAACGGCTGAAACCGTATTTGCTGCGTACCTTTGGTTCGCAGGGATATATTAAGTCCCTGTATATCAAGATTTATGACATGGGCGAAGCCTTTATTGAGGACAGACTGATGGACCTGGTACAGCATCAGGGCAATCCCACCATTGCCATGTATGCCCGGCCAGGGTTTGTAGAAGTACGCATTACGGCTAAAGCTGCAGATGAAGCGGCAGCTGAAGCCATGCTTGCACCGCTGCATCAGGAGCTGAAAAAACGCCTTCATCGCACGGCAGTAGCCTATAATCAGGAAACGATTGCCCATGTACTGGGGCGGGAACTATTGGCCAGAACCATGACCGTCAGTGCTGCAGAATCCTGTACCGGTGGCCTCGTAGGCGCCCTGATTACGGATGTTCCCGGTTCGTCTGCGTATTTTCTGGGATCAGCCGGAACGTACTGCAATGAAATGAAAGAACATATTCTCGGCGTGTTGCCGGAAACCTTGGCGACCTATACGGAAGTAAGTGAACAGACGGCCTGCGAAATGGCTGAAGGAAGCCGTCGGCTGTACGGATCTGATATAGCTATCAGTACGACTGGTATTGCTGGCCCGGGCGGCGGTACTGCCGATAAGCCCGTAGGTCTTGTGTATACAGGAATTACCGGACCATGGGGGACGATTGCCCATCGGGATGTATATCCCGGCGGGAGAACAGAAGTAAAACGCCGTGCTGCGACGAGAGCCATTTACTATGCCGTTCAATATATTTTACAACATACACGATAGGAGGATTTTATGGAAGCGAAACAAACAGCGCTGGAAAATGCCATGCGCAAAATCGAAAAGGATTTTGGCAAGGGCGCTATCATGCGTCTTGGCGATTTGGCAGATAAGATGAATCTGGAAGTCATCTCTACCGGTTCTCTGGCTGTCGATCTGGCCGTTGGCGTTGGCGGATATCCCCGCGGGCGGGTCATTGAAATCTATGGCCCTGAATCATCAGGCAAGACGACGCTGGCTCTGCATGCCATCGCATCGGCGCAGAAGGCCGGCGGCATTGCAGCCTTTATTGATGCCGAACATGCCCTGGATCCCGTATATGCCCGCCATCTGGGCGTCGATACGGCAGAACTGCTCATTTCCCAGCCCGATAATGGCGAACAGGCCCTGGAAATTACGGAAGAACTCGTTCGCAGCGGCGCTGTTGATATTATCGTCGTCGACTCCGTTGCCGCCTTGGTGCCGAAAGCGGAAATTGAAGGGGAAATGGGCGATTCCCACGTAGGCCTGCAGGCTCGCCTCATGAGCCAGGCCCTGCGCAAACTGACCGGCATTATTTCCAAATCCAAGGCCATTGTCATCTTTATCAATCAGCTTCGTGAAAAAGTAGGCGTCATGTTTGGGAACCCTGAAACGACGACTGGCGGCAGAGCGCTGAAATTCTATGCATCTATCCGCATGGAAATCCGCAAAGGGGAAGCTATTAAATCCGGCAGTGACGTTATCGGCAACCGGGCCCGCATTAAAGTAGTCAAGAACAAAGTAGCGCCGCCGTTTAAAAACTGTGAAGTCGACATCATGTACGGCACAGGCATATCAAAAGAAGGGACGATTCTGGATATTGGAACGTCTATGGATATTATTGAAAAAAGTGGCACCTGGTATTCCTATAAAGGCGAACGGTTAGGCCAGGGGAAGGAAAATGTCAAGAAATTCCTGAAAGAACATCCGGAAATAGCTGGAGAAATTGAACAGATTATCCGGGATACGTTGGCAGCAGAACCGGAAAAGTTTGATGAAGTTATGGAAGAAACGCAGGAAGAAAGCCAGGATGCTGTGACTGTGCCGGATACCTATGAAGATCAGCCGGCAGATGATGAATCTGTATGACCTATGAAGAAGCCTATGCCAAAGCACTGCGGCTGCTGAATGTCCGCTTTCTCAGCGAAAAGGAGCTGCGGCAGAAACTGATGCGCAGTGGTGCCGGCGATGCGGTAATTGACGATGTCGTGCAGACCCTTCAGGAAGAGCGGTTTCTGGATGATCTGCGCTTGGCCTATCAGGTCTATGCCTATTATGCCAGAAAAGGACAGTATGGTCATGCCTATATTGTCAATAAATTGCGTCGGCGGGCCTTACCCATTCCAGAAGACGTAGAACGGCCGGACGAGCTGACTGTGGCAGAGCAGCTGGTGGCAAAAAAATTTGCCTGTGAAGAGGACAAGCGAAAAATTGCCAGATACCTGCAGAACCGGGGCTTTGCACCGTATGTCATCCGAGATATTGTGCAGGACTAGTAGAGACATTGCATATACAGAAGAGGATATTGCCGTGAGCTGCCTCTCAATTGTCAGCCTAAACAGATAACGATTGGGAGGTCAGCTCAGGGGAGATATCCTCTTTTTGCATTTCTGTCAGCAGAGATGCCGGCAGGAAAGAAGTATGGTACAGATAAAAAAAGAGTAATCCATTGTAGTAAATAAGGTACAATAAAAAGAAAATGCGTTGAC
>NZ_CATWFF010000039.1 GCF_958350005.1 uncultured Megasphaera sp.
GTTACATATCGAGGGGAGGAATTATTTCATGCATCAATTTAATATTTCTGTATTAGCGGCATTTGCCATTTACCTGCTTATTATGCTGAGTATTGGCGTCTATTATTCCCGTTCTCAGGAGCGCCTGAGCGATTATATCCTGGGCGGCCGCAGCCTGGGACCCTGGATTACGTCGATGAGTGCCGAAGCATCAGATATGAGCGGCTGGATGCTCATGGGGGTTCCGGGGCTGGCTTACTCGACGGGGATATCCGCATCGTGGATTGCCATTGGCATTGCCATCGGCACGTATCTCAACTGGCATTTCGTATCACAGCGGCTCCGCAATTATACGGAAGTTGCCAACAACAGCCTGACGATGCCGGATTATTTGAAGAACCGCTTTCATGATGACAAGAATATTATCCGCATTATTTCTGCTATCTTTATTCTGATCTTCTTCCTGATCTATACGTCTTCCGGCTTTGTTTCCGGCGGCAAGCTGTTTCAGGCCGTCTTTGGCATGGATTATTTTTACGCCTTGCTGCTGAGTGCCGGCGTCGTCGTAGTCTATACCTTTCTCGGCGGCTTTATGGCTGTCTGCTGGACTGATTTTATTCAGGGCTGCATGATGTTTTTGGCCATCGTCCTGGTACCGCTGGTCGGCATGATTGTTGCCGGCGGCTTCAGCGAAACGATGACGCGTATTGCTACAGATGCACCGAATCTGCTGGTCATGGCACCAGATACGACGTCTACAGGCATTATTGCCATTATCTCGTCTCTGGCCTGGGGCGTCGGCTACTTCGGCCAGCCTCACATTCTGGTCCGCTTTATGGCCATTGGCGATCCGGAAGAACTGAAAAAATCCAAGCACATTGCCATGACCTGGGTCGTCATTTCTCTGGCTGCTGCAGTAATGGTCGGCTTAGTCGGCAAAGTCGTCGTACCGACACCGCTGACTGGCGCAGATTCAGAAAAAGTATTTCTTATCATGAGTCAGCAGTTATTCCCGCCCTTTGCAACAGGCCTGATTTTATCTGCTGTCCTGGCAGCTATTATGAGTACGGCATCAGCACAGCTGCTGGTTACGGCATCGGCAATTTCCAAGGATTTTTACCATACCTTCATCCGCAAAACAGCCAGTGACAAAGAACTGATTTATGTCAGCCGCATTACCGTCCTGGTCGTCGCTGCCCTGGCTATCGTCATGGCCATGAATCCAAACAGTTACATTCTGACCATGGTTGCCTACGCCTGGGCCGGGTTCGGCGCGGCCTTCGGCCCTACTATCCTGTTGTCGCTGTACTGGCGGCGCATGACCAAAAACGGTGCCCTAGCCGGGATTATCGTCGGTGGTCTGACCGTTCTGATCTGGAAACAGTTTGGCTGGTTCGGCCTGTATGAAATCGTTCCTGGGTTCCTGTTCTCCCTGGCAGCCATCTACATCGTCAGCCGCCTCGATGCAGAACCAAGCGAAGAAATCCTGCAGGAATTTGACACGGCCATGAGTTTTAAACAAAAAATCACCCATCTGAAAACAGATGGAATGAAATAAGCCGCATCGGTATATGAAAAAAGCTGTCCTTTCGGGCAGCTTTTTTATATAGGTACAACACTTACGTAACGTCAGATCTGCTGCATGCACAGCTGGGGAGCTGCGGCTCAGACGCCGGGGATATCGATTTCCCGCTGCTTTGTAAACGTCACAGGGCCGCCGATGTACAGGGACTGCAGGACTCCTTCTTTCACCGTCGCTGCAATGGACAAGACGCCGCCAGGCTGGCGGACCTGACAGGACACATCTTTCTTCCCCATACAGGCCAGGGCTGCCGCAACGGCTGCCGAGCCGGATCCACAGCTCTTTTCCCAGTACAGGGACTGCGTAGCCGCCACATACACGGCCGGGATCATAGACAGCGTCTGCGGTGAAAACAGAATCAGGCCAAAGGCCTCCAGCTCTTCATCCTTTGCGTAGTCATATACGGACTGCCAAAAAACGTTCGTATCTATAGCGTGAATATCACCTGCCATATGAACGAAATGCACAATGCCTGGCAGGGCAACGCGGTAAAACCGGCTGGGCCATCCACCGACGTCCAGGATGACGGCTTCAATGGATTCGGGCATAGGCATTTCAATATACGCATTATACCCGCCTTCCGGACGCAGACTGGCCTGAGCCTGCAGCAAGGTACTGCAGCCTGAACAGGATACCGAATACTCCCCTTCTTTCCGGCCAGACAGCATCAGAGCATAGGCTGCCGCAGACCGGGAAGCATTGCCGCAGAATTCGCCGCCCATCATGTCGACGCGAATGGGCTTACCGTCTGTCAGGGTAAGATAGGCTACCTGCTCAGCACCGACACAATCGGGCTGAAGCAGCTTGGCCGCCACTGTACTGTGCAGGGCTGGCGCAACGGGATTTAAGACAAAAATAGTTTCATTGCCGCTCGGATCGGCTTTGACATATTGAATGTGCACCGCATCTCACTCTCCTTCATAGAGATAGTAAAAAGGTATCGGCACAGGCCGATACCTTTTTCTGGCTGCTGCCATTTATTTGGTTACCAAATCTTCTTCGACTTGAATGTGCAGTTCGTGGAGCTGTTTTCTCGTAACTTCCGACGGAGCTTCACTCATGGGATCAATAGCATTCTGCGTCTTCGGGAAGGCGATGACATCACGAATGGATTTCCGCTTGAGCATGAGCATGATCATGCGGTCCAGGCCAAATGCCAGGCCTCCGTGAGGCGGTGCACCGTATTCAAAGGCCCGCAGAAGGAAGCCGAATTTCTGTTCCGCTTCTTCCGGTGTCAGGCCAATGGCTTTAAATACGCGCTGCTGGATATCGGGCTGGTAAATACGGAGGGAGCCGCCGCCCAGTTCAATGCCGTTCAGGACCAGGTCATAAGCCTTGGCATATACATGAGCCGGGTCGGTTTCCAGTTTGTCCAGGTCTTCATCTCGCATGGCTGTAAACGGATGGTGCATGGCAACGTACCGTTTTTCTTCTTCGCTGTATTCAAACATGGGGAAATCAACAACCCACGTGAAGGCAAATTCATTTTCATCAATTAAATTCATTCGGCGGGCCATTTCTTTGCGCAGTTCGCCAAGAGCTGCAGCAACAACAGCCGGTTTGTCAGCAATCATCAGAACCAGGTCGCCTTTTTCACTGCCGCATTTCTTGCCAATGGCAGCCAGCGTATCTTCACCGAGGAATTTCTTAACCTGAGATTTCAGGGTGCCGTCTTCCATGAAGCAAATCCAGGCCAGCCCTTTGGCGCCGTAATGCGATACGTATTCAACCAGGCCATCCAGTTCACGGCGCGGAATAGCGGCATCGCCTTTGACATTGATAGCCTTGACCTGACCGCCGTTGTCGACGACATTGCGGAATACCTTAAATTCCGTGTCTTTAACCAGGTCCGTAATATCTGTAAACTTCATGTCAAAGCGCAGATCCGGCTTATCAGAGCCGTAGTATTCCATGGCATAATCCCAGGTCATGCGATGAATTGGCAGTTTGACTTCGTGGCCCAGTGTTTCTTTGAAAATATAATGTACCATATTTTCAACCAGTTCCAGAATCTGATCCTGGTCCATAAAGGACATTTCCATATCGAGCTGCGTAAATTCAGGCTGACGATCGGCACGAAGATCTTCATCGCGGAAGCAGCGGGCAATCTGATAATACCGGTCCATGCCGGAAATCATGAGGAGCTGTTTGAAAATCTGCGGCGACTGCGGCAGGGCATAGAACTTGCCGTCATTGACACGACTCGGAACGAGATAATCCCGGGCCCCTTCAGGGGTGCTCTTGCACAGTTCCGGCGTTTCAATATCAATGAAGCCGTGTTCGTTCAGGAACGTCCGCATAGCGTGCTTTACTTTATGACGCATAACCAGGTTGTTCTGCATTTCCGGACGGCGCAGATCGAGATAGCGGTATTTCAGGCGAATCTTTTCATCGACATCAATATTATCTTCAATATAGAACGGCGGCGTCTTGGCGGAATTCAGAATCCGCAGTTCTTCACAGCGAATTTCAATGGTCCCTGTCTTCATCTTGGGGTTTACCGTTTCTGCATCACGCATGCGGACAATCCCCCGGACAGCCAGTACATATTCTGTCCGAACCTGTTCGGCTTTTTTAAAGGACACTTCTTCATAATCCGGCGATGCGACGACCTGTACGATGCCCGTGCGGTCGCGCAGATCAATAAAAATCAATCCGCCATGGTCACGGCGGCGTTCTACCCAGCCGCACAGCGTTACTTCTTTGCCATTGTCTGCTTCGCTTACTTCAGCGCAGTACATTGAACGGCGCAAACCTTCCATTGTATCCATTTCGTAAATCATCCCTTCTTGTGTGTTTCCATATATGCGGCAATTCCCTCAAGAGGAACGCTGACTTGCTCTTTTGTCTCCATGTTGCGAACCTGAGCCTGGCCGCTTGCCAGTTCTTCTTCGCCAATAATGACGGTAAAATCAGCATCCAGTTTGTTAGCTGATTTCATCTGGCCTTTCATGCTGCGGCCCATCAGATCGATTTCTGCGTATATGTCATTTTCTCTCAGCTGCTGCTGCAGACGAAAAGCTTCGGTCTTGGCCTGATCGCCCAGGGCGACAATAAATACGGGCCGGTTCTTGGGAACCGGCGGCAGCAGTCCCTGTTCTTTCAGCGTCAGGAGCAGACGTTCCATGCCGATGGCAAAGCCAATACCCGGCGTCGACGGGCCGCCGACTTCTTCAATTAATCCGTCATATCGTCCGCCGCCGCACACGGTGCTCTGGGCGCCCAGAGGAGCGTACATGATTTCAAAGGCTGTATTCGTATAATAATCCAGGCCGCGGACCAGGCGGGGGTCCAGAACAAAGGGAATGCCGACAGCTGTCAGATATTCCTGTACTTTGGCGAAGTGTTCCTTACAGTCATCACAAAGATTATCTGTCAGTTCCGGTACGCCAATGGCGGCCTTGCGGCAGCTTTCTTCCTTGCAGTCCAGTACGCGAAGAGGATTTTTTTCCAGCCGCGCTTTGCAGTCGTCACAAAGCTGGTCTTTTTTATCTGCAAAGAAATCGAGCAGTTTCTGCCGGTACACAGGACGGCATTTCGGGCAGCCGACGGAATTCAGGTGCAGTACCAGATCGGTCAGTCCCAGTTCGCGGAACAACTGGAAGGCCATGGCAATAATTTCCGCATCGACAGCAGGGTCTTTGGAACCGATTTCTTCTACGCCAAACTGGTTAAACTGCCGGTACCGGCCGGCCTGCGGACGGTCGTGGCGGAACATGGGGCCCATGTAGTAAAATTTGTGAACTTTTGGCTCGCCGTATAATTTATGTTCCAGAAAGGCACGGACGACAGACGCCGTATTTTCCGGACGCAACGTCATGCTGCGGCCGCCGCGGTCGGTAAACGTGTACATTTCCTTCGTAACGACATCGGTCGTTTCGCCAATGCCGCGCAAAAACAGTTCGGTACTTTCAAATAAAGGGGTACGAATTTCACCAAAGCCATACAATGAACAAATATGACGGATTTTTGCTTCCAAAATCTGCCAATCTGCTGTTTGCTCCGGCAAAAAATCCTGCGTACCTCTCGGTGCAGTAATTGCCATTACAAATCCTCTCCTCCATATACGACGGCGCACAAACGGCGGCGCCGCTTCATCATCTCCGGCAGCGCCTCCCTGTATCGGGCCACGTCTTTGGGCATATACAGTTTTTCCAGATGGTGCCCGTCGGCACAAACATATTTTGTCGCCCCTCCGGGACCTGCGGCCAAAACAGTCTGCCGTTCTTCCATCATTTCTATATTGTACGGGCTAATCGCTCCCGGCAGCGCATACCCTACATTGGCAAAGCTGGCTGCCATATAGGTCTGCCTGTACAGATAATACGGCTCATAGCCGCCAGTGGCCAGCGTATTGCGGCATATCTCCAGCATCTGGGCCACCTCATCAGCACAGGGAATCGCCCTGCGCAGGGCATGACCAAACAGGGGGGCCCGCTTTTTTAATGCTAACGTATGAATTGTAACATTTTCTGGGTGCAGTTGGCAAACAATTTTCATATTTTCCCGCATATCTTCTGTTTGCTGCCCTGGAAGGCCGGCAATAAAATCCATATTTATGACGGGAAAAGCCAGTTTCCGGCACCGTTCATACATGGCATAAATATCCTCTACAGTATGACTGCGGCCAATGGCATCTAATAAACGCTGCTGCATGGTCTGCGGATTGACACTGATGCGGCTGACACCAAACTGCTTCATCAACGCCAGCACCTCTGCCGAAGCCGTATCGGGCCTTCCCGCTTCGAGAGTCCATTCAGCAACGGGCAGAAAGGCCTGAGCCACAGCAGCCAGCAGGCGGCGCAGCAGCGGCACAGGAAGACAGGTCGGCGTACCGCCGCCTATGTACACGGTGTGAACCTGCAGGCCATACTGGTCGCACAGAAGGCGAATATCGTCAATATCCCGTTCTACAGCGCTGACAAACTGCTCCAGTACAACCGGCTCTTCCTGGCCTACCAGGCGGGACGGAAAGGAACAGTACAGACAGTGGCTGGGACAATACGGAATGCCGATATACACGGAAACATCCCGGCGACTTCCCTTCATATAGGGCATTTGGCGCAGGGCAATCTGCGTCAGTTCCCGTGCCAGCTCCGGATTCACTTCATACGCTGACTGCAGTGTGTTCCGTACTTCCTGCTCCTGACAGCCCTGGGCAAAGAGGCGATGTACCAGCTTGACTGGCCGGACGCCTACCAGCGTTCCCCAGGGACTGGGATGACTGCCGCTGTACGTACGATACCAGTGAAGAAGGCAGTCTTTGACAGCAGCACGCTCCCTGCCATCGGCCGGGATATGCCCGTCAAAGGAGGCCTCCTTTTTCCCGTCCAGCCCATATCGGCAGGACAGGTACAGGCCGTCAGGCCGTTCGTTTACGACGATTTCAGCGCCGACATGACGCGGTTCACGTCCGCCTACATATCCCAGCGAGGCCATAACCTGTCCGACCAGAGAGTGATATGTCTCCGGACCGTCATACCGATACGTTTCGTCTTCCACGTTATCCTTCTTTCTTCTGCATTTCAGCTTCCCGCTTCTTTTCACATTCTTCGCAGTAGCCATATACTTTCAGCTGATGATCGACTGTATGGAAATGATGGCGCTTCTGCAAAATGGATTCCAGTGTTTCCAGCAAATCGTCCTGGCATTCCCAGACTTTGCCGCAGCCCAGGCAAATCAGATGATGATGGAAATGGCCGTCCGTATCGCGGTCGTTTAATTCGTAGCGGCTGCACCCGTCATCGAAATCCAGTTTTTTCAGCAGATCCATTTCCGTGAACAGATCCAGTGTCCGATATACCGTAGCCAGGCCAATATCAGGCGCCATTTTCTTAACCCGTTCGAATACATCTTCTGCATTCATATGGCGGATATTGCTTTCTACAAAGGCCCGCAGGATAACCTGACGCTGTGAGGTCATCTTATACCGCTTGTCTTTAATTTTTTCCTTCATCCGCTTCATCATGACATTCATAATTTCTTCTTTGTTTGTTTTGCTATCTTCCATGACTATTCATCGCCTTTTCTTTGTACGAATTATAAAACCACAAATGTTTGCATAGTATCTGCAATACTGCTGTTACCGGAACGGTCAGAATCATGCCGGCTACGCCGAACAAGGTGCCGCCAATAAGCAGTGCAATAACAATGACAACAGGGTGCAGACTGATAACCGCGCCCATGACCTGGGGCATAATCAGATGGCTGTCGATCTGCTGAATAACAATATAAAACACCAGTACTTTCAACGACAGGGACAAATCCACTGTCGCCCCCAGCAAAATGGCCGGTATGGCGCCGACAATGGGCCCTACAATGGGAATCCACTCCGTAATGGCTGCCAACAGGCCAATGACCATGGGATAAGGCACGCCCATGAGCCACATGCCCAGAAAGGTAAGGGTCGCAATAATACAGCTCATGAGCAGCTGGCCGCGGATATACCGGCTCAGGACATGGTGGATTTCCTGAAATACATCGGTCAGCTGCGTCTGGTACTGTTCCGGATACAGCTTCACAAAGGAGCGAATCATGCTGCCGCCGTCTTTCAGGAAATAAAACGTAATAAAGGGAACGACAAAAAATTCCACGACAGTACCTGCAATGACGAAGACGGAACGAATCAAATTCGACACGCCTTCTACGCCATAATTGCCGACTTTGACAAAGGCATCATTGATAATGCTCTTGACCTGCTCGGGAATATAGAACTGATTCTGATCATTTTCCAGCTGATTCACCAGTTCCGCTGTCTGGGCTACAATGGTATTGAAATTGGCAGCCAGCAAATTGACCTGTGCCAGTAACGGACGCAGAATGACGTTTGTCACTCCTGTTACGATGAGGATCAATACGACAAAGGACAGGAGAATCGCTATATCTACGGGAACGTGACGCTTTATGAGCCGATACAGGATGCGGCTGCACAGGTCCCGTACCGGCATCAGAATAAACGTCAGAATCAGGGATATAATGACAGGCCAGTAAATCGCATTGACTGCCAGAAACAAGGAGAACGCCAGGGCAGTCAATGTGACGCGCAGCCAGAACTGGGACTCCTTATACATCGACATGTCCCTACCATCCCCCGTCTAAATACGGGTTGCCTCGCCGTTCTTCACCAATCGTCGTTGCCGGCCCATGGCCCGGAAGTACGACTGTATCATCAGGAAGGGGCATGAGCTTAGTATTGATGCTGTCAATCAGAAGGCTTGCCGAACCGCCATATAAGTCAGTACGGCCCACAGAATACCGGAACAGGGTATCACCGGAAAAGACGACGCCTTCTCCATAGAGGCTGACACCGCCCGGCGTATGTCCCGGTGTCGTCAATACGGTAAACTTCAAATGGCCGAGCTGAATGTGTTCACCATCGGTTACGACATGATCCGGCGAATCGCATACAATGGATTTCCCCATAAACAGGGACAGGTTGTTGCGGGAATTGGTAATCAGGTCTTTATCTCCTTCCCCGACATATACAGGCGCCTTCGTATACTGGCGCAGTTCCTGCAGGGCCCCAATGTGATCAGCATGTCCGTGAGTCAGAAAAATCAGCTTCAGCTTCAGCTGATGATCTTTCAGAGCCTGGTCAATTTTAGGATAATCCCAGGCCGGATCAATAACCATTGCATCTCGTGTTTCACTGTCATAAACGATGTAGCAGTTGGTCATAACAGGCCCCAGTACCATCGTCATGTATCGCATACTCATAGTATATTCCCCCTTAAAATTCTTTCTTACTATCCAGTAAAATGGTAACAGGACCGTGATTTTCCAGGGTCACTACCATTTCCGTACGAAATCGTCCCGTACCGACATGAATGCCCTGTTTTTCAACGGCCTGAACGAACCGCTCATACAGCGGCTCCGCCATGGCCGGCGGTGCAGCCTGCGTAAAGCTGGGACGGCGGCCATGACGGGCATCGCCGTATAAGGTAAATTGTGAAATAACCAGCATGTCTCCGCCTACGTCGAGAAGGGAGCAGTTCATTTTATCCTGCTCATCTTCAAAAATCCGCAAGTGCGTAATTTTATCAGCCATATACTGTACATCCTGCTCCGTATCATCGGCGGCAATCCCCAATAATACCGTCAATCCCGGACCAATGCGGCCCGTTTCCACGCCATTGGACGTGACGCTGGACGAACGCGTACGCTGCACTACTGCTCTCATGACTGTCCTCCTGTATAGCGCTGCACAGTATATACATCTTTCAGGCGCCGTATTTTCGTCGTCACAAATTCAAACTGTGCCAGGTCTTTAATGCTGATGCCCATGTGGATGACTACATTTTTCGTATCACTCGTCTTGGCATTCACACTGAGGATGGAAATTTTCATTTCTGCCAGGGCTGCCATGATTTCCGCCATAATACCTGTGCGGTCATAGGCAACGATTTCCATATTGACCTCGAAGTTTTCACTGCCATCGTATTCCCATTCTACATCGATGAGCCGGTCAATATCGCTTTCAGCATTGCTGATATTAGGGCAGTCGGCACGATGGACCGATACGCCCCGGCCGCGCGTAATAAAGCCAATAATCGGATCGCCCGGCACAGGACTGCAGCACTTCGCCAGTCGGACCAGCAGGCCTGCTTCGCCTTTAACCAGAATGCCGCTGCCATTGGATTTAGCCTGCTTTTTGGGCTTGAGCTTTTCAATGACAGCCATGCTGTTCTTTTCTTCCTGTTTCTGCACATCTTTTTTATGCAGTTCCAGAAGTTTAATCAACACCGTATTGACAGCAAATCCGCCATAGCCTACGGCAGCAACCAGATCATCTTCTGTGCCGGCATTCATCTGCTTGGCTACACGGGCCAGCCGTCCAGCCGTATTGAGAGCTTTCCAGTCATGGCCGAGCCGTTTACATTCCCGTTCCAGCGCTTCTGCACCTTTCAGGATATTATCTTCCCGATTTTCCTTTTTAAACCAGTTGCGGATTTTCGAGCGGCTTTCTGAACTGCCTACAATTTTCAGCCAGTCCAGGCTGGGCTTGCCGACTTTCGAAGTAATAATCTCGACAATATCCCCGTTTTTCAGGGAGTAATCGAGGGGCACGATTTTGCCGTTAATCTTCGCCCCTACGCAGCGGTGGCCTACATCGGTATGAATACGATAGGCAAAGTCGATAGGAATCGATCCCTGCGGCAAATCGATGACATCGCCCCGCGGCGTAAATACGAAAACTTCATCTGAAAAGGCGTCGAGTTTAAGAGCATTGACAAATTCCTTCGGATTGCTTGTATCCTGCCATTCCAGCAGATTGCGGAGCCAGCCCATTTTTTCATCAAATTCGTTTTTGCCGGCATTGGCATTGCCTTCTTTATACCGCCAGTGGGCAGCAACGCCGTATTCTGCAATATGATGCATTTCCCATGTGCGGATCTGAATTTCTACCGGCTGTCCCCGCGTGCCGATAACCGTCGTATGCAGCGACTGATAGTTGTTTGGCTTCGGCATGGCAATATAATCTTTAAACCGATAGGGCAGCGGTTTCCACAGGCTGTGCACGATCCCCAGTACACCATAACAGTCTTTGACTGTATCGACAATAACCCGGATGGCAAACAGATCATATACCTGACTCAGGTCACGGTTGTCTTTCTTCATCTTTTTGTAAATGCTGTAAAAATGCTTGGGCCGCCCGTTGATTTCACAGCGAATATTCGCCTCTGCCAGCGCTTTGCGCAGAACATCAATGGCTTCATTGACAATTTCTTCGCGAACGTGGCGCTTCTGCTTCATCTGATCGACCAGATCATAATATTTATCCGGTTCCAGATAGCGGAAAGACAGATCTTCCAATTCCCACTTAATATTAAATATCCCCAGACGATGAGCTAAGGGAGCAAAAATCTCCAGCGTTTCCTGAGCAATGCGTTTCTGCTTGTCACTGCGCATATACCGAAGAGTCCGCATATTATGCAGCCGGTCAGCCAGTTTAATGACTACGACCCGCACATCTTTGGCCATGGCCAGAAACATCTTGCGCATGCTGTTAAGCTGCTGATCTTCTTTGGTTCGGTAATTCAGACGGCTCAGTTTGGTAACACCATCTACCAGAAAAGCCACTTCCTTGCCAAAAATGCGCTGCAAATCATCCAGCGTATAGTCCGTATCTTCTACTACATCATGGAGCAGAGATGCCGTAATCGTCTTCGTATCAATTTTCATATCGGCCAGAATCTGCGCAACTGCCAGGGGATGTAAAATATACGGCTCTCCACTGGCTCGCGTCTGGTCCTTATGTGCTTCTTCAGCCAGTGCATATGCTTTCTTCAGGTCTTCACATGATGCGTCTGGCTGATAGCTGTGCACGGTATCCAGTAAATGCTGGAATTCCGTATCTTTATCTTTAAATTCCACAGTATACTCCCCCTTAAGCGCCGCTGTATTTTTGATACGTCGGTGACGTATGCAATTCCATTTTGCCAGTCAGAACAGGAAAATAATAAAAAGGCTCACCGGCGCGGCTTCCCGTATTCAGCACGCCAATTTCTTTCAGTACCGTAATGGCTGCATAAATAGTATGGGCATCATATCGGTCACCCTCTGCCGCTACCAGACGGCGACGCACCTGGCAGACAGCCATGCCCCGTTCAGGCAGCCATTTTTTCAATGCTAAGTATACATCAACCATAACCGTCCGGTCCAGCCGAATATCTGCAGTCATCAGCTGGATATCCTGCAGTACAAGCTGCGGAGACGACAGACCGTTGAATTCGTTTTTCTCCAGCTGAAAGGCCGCCTGAATCCGGTCGCCTTCCAGTATTTCATCACATATGCCGGCCATAGACCATCCTACGCCGGACAAGCGTTCCTGACCGCTACAGGTGACGACCAGGCGCAAGTGCTGCTTGTCCCGGCCAATAGGCCGCAGCTCAGTAACACGACAGTCAGATAATACGAATACAGGCCGGCTATTTCCCATTCCATATGGTTCTAACTGACTTAATTCATCAATGAGTTCCAATGTCACTTCTTGGGGCTGCAATTTCTTATCAATGGCCAACACGGGAATATAGTCGTCTGGAGACATATGCATATTGGCATACCTTTCCAGACGCCGGCGAAAGTCTTCAATATGCTCGGCAGCAATGGAAAAGCCTGCCGCCATCGGGTGTCCGCCGTATTGAATCAGCAGATCATCGGCATACTGCAGCGCTTCATACATATTAAACCCGCGAATACTGCGGCACGATCCCTTGCCGATTCCATCATGAATACTGATGACCAAAGCAGGACGATAATACTGTTCTACCAAGCGTGAAGCAGCAATGCCAATCACACCTGGATGCCAGCCTTCGCCATAGGCAATAAGTACGTTGTCATGGGCATGGCCGCTTTTCTGAATCTGCTCGGCTGCCTTCTGGGCAATATCCCGTTCAATATCCTGGCGTTCCCGATTCAGTTCACTCAGTTCACCAGCAATCTGCAGGGCCCGGTCCGGATCGGCTTCCAGCAGCAGCTGCACACCCTTGCGGGCATGACTGATGCGCCCGGCAGCATTTAGCCTCGGTGCAATCGTATAGGCAATGCGGCCGGCCTGTATCGTTTCTTTCGCCACGGAAGCTGCCTGGAGCAATGCCTGAATGCCAATGCTGCAGCCTTCACGAATACGCCTAAGACCTTCGCGGACAATAATCCGGTTTTCTCCCTGCAGGGGCACCAGATCAGCAATCGTTCCCAAGGCGGCAATTTCACTGTATGCCGTCAGTATTTCCCCTCGCTGCCGCAGCCACAGAGCCTGACACATTTTATAAGCAACGCCGGCACCGGCCAGTTCCTTAAAGGGATAGGCACACTGCTCCTGCTTGGGATTGAGAACGGCATATGCTTCAGGTACGCGTGCCGGCGGTTCATGATGATCCGTAATGATAATATCAACATCTTCGCGGAATTGCTCCACAATATCGTACGAAGCTATGCCGCAGTCCACTGTAATCAGCAAATCCGTACCTTCTTCTACGAGCTGCTGTATTGCCTCTGTATGCAGCCCATACCCTTCGCTTTGCCGTTCAGGAATATAAAACGACGGAGCCGCACCCAGTTCCTGCAGCACCAGATAGAGCAAGGCTGTAGAGGTAATGCCGTCTACATCATAGTCCCCGTATATAACAATGCATTCATGCTTCTCTATGGCCCGGCCAATGCGATGCACAGCCTTATCCATATCCTTCATCTGAAATGCATCATTACTGGCATCCAGCGAATCGTATAAGTAATGCCGGCCCTGTTCTGCCGTATCAATACCGCGGTTGATCAGTACCTGAGCTAAGACTGTTGATATATGTAATTGTTCTGCCAGATGGCGTATATGTGCTTCATCAGCACCAGGAAAGGTCCATCGTTTCTGCATGACATCGCTACACAT
>NZ_CATWFF010000040.1 GCF_958350005.1 uncultured Megasphaera sp.
GCAAGAGGGTGATGAAAATGAGAATATAAAAACCAAGTACCTCTTTTCAAGAAGGTACATGGGTTCTGTCTGCTAGGGTCTTAATTTTTGTACAATATGAGCCGGTACATGACGAACGTCCTGCACGCCTGTAATCATCATGGCATCACAAAGTTCGCGTTTCAACGTATCCAGTAAGACCTTGACTCCGGCAGCGCCGCCGCCAATAGCCGCTACAGCAGCCGGACGACCTACCAGTACGGCATCGGCGCCAAGGGCCAGCATCTTCAGGACATCTTCCCCGCTGCGCACGCCGCCGTCAGCAAAAATAGTAAGGCGCCCTTTTACAGCAGCTGCAATGGACGGCAGCACATCGGCCGTTCCGGCCATGCCGTCGAGAATACGGCCGCCGTGATTGCTGACCACAATGCCCTGAGCTCCGGCAGCTGCACAGGCTACGGCTTCTTCAGCCGACATGATTCCCTTGACGATAAAGGGAATCTGCACGGAAGCGGCAACTTTCGCAATGCTGGCCGCACTTTTGGGGCCTACAGGCTGACCAAAAATACGCATGTTAATCAGTGTGGCCGCATCAATGTCACTGGCTACGGCGGGAGCACCGGACTGCTCGGCTAACACGGCCCGCTCAATAATCTGATCATCTTCTCTGGGCTTAATCGTAGGAATGACGACGCCAGGCCGCTTTTTGCAGGATGCAATGCCAGACGCATACATATAGGCTACGCCGCTGTCACCGGTAAAGGCCATCGTTCCTGCATCCATAGCGCCCTGCGTAATAGCTTCATCATATTCCTGTTCTACCGTTGCCGGATCGCCTTCTACCTGGGCATTTAAAACAATGCCGCCAATAGGAGCCAGCAAAATGGGCAGACTCAAGGTATGGCCGAACAAAGGCAGCTCTGTACGCGGTTCTTCTACGCCGGACATACTGCGCATGACCAGTCCATATTCCTGCAGGGCTTCCAGATTTCGCATAAACGACCGTCCCGTGCGCAGTCCGCCAAAGCCGGGAATCATGCCGACACAGGCTTTGCCATTACACTGGGGACAGACATGACAGCCTTTCATTTTTTCTCTGGCTGCTGTCTGTATTTCCTTCATATTCATAGTACCAACCTCCTTTAACAACAAAAAAAGCTTGCTGTCTTGAGTATACCACAAGACAACAAGCTTTTACACGAGGTGTTGACAATTAGTCCATTTTGACAAAAGCGTCTTTATCAGCGCCGCAGGTCGGACATACCCAGCCATCGGGAAGATCAGCAAACTTCGTGCCTGCTGCTACGCCGTTATCGGGATCGCCTTCAGCTTCGTCGTAAATGTAACCGCAAATTGTGCATTCGTATTTATCCATCGTTTCATCCTCCTAAAATAACCAGTAAACATTATTACTTACTGCTCATTACTTTATACATGGTATCATACTCATTGCCATTTTGCAACCTTATTGGGCCTTTTTTCCCATATCAATATCGACAATTCCTGTTGAGTAGGGAGCAATTTCGTACTGGCCGAACAGGAAGTGGATCGTCTTATTTTTATCGAGGTAGTAGTTTTTCGGCAGTTCCGTCAGGCCGTCAAAGTACCGTGACAACACATATTTGCTGAGGAATATTTTATCATTAATTTTTTTCAGCGTAAAGGCTTTGGCATCTTCTGGCCGAACCAGATCCTGCCAGTCCAGCCGTTCGCCTGTTGCCAAATCGAAAGTAACGCCGTTTTTCCAGCTCGTCGGATGGGCAGCCCGGTCAAAATACAAATAACCCTGATCGATAATAGACAGATACTTGCCGTCATTCAGGGTAACCACATAGGATTTTTCTTCGGTCATCTTCATGCCGACCAGGCTTTCTTTATCAAAGAATTTCTTGGCTTTCTGTTCTTCTTCCATAAAATACTGGGCAATTTTCTGACTGGCTGCATCATTGCCGGCAACAGTGACCTGGGGATACTGTATAGTCAGCGTACTGCCATTGTCCCGGGTGTATACGGCTTTCTGCCCGTCCTGTACTACAGCCGGATCCGCTGCCAGAGCCATTGAGGTAATAAACAGGGCCGCACTCAGCAGGGCTGCAACTTTTTTCTTTATCATCATACTTCCTCCTTCTCCAAAGAACCTGAGACTGCGTTCTATGTTCTATGTAGTTTTGTTGTGACTCTATTATATCATAACTTTATTGCGTTTTTCATCGGTTCCCAGCCGGAAAAAATAGTACACATTTTCTGCAGCCTGCCGGGTCATGCCCGGTACGGCTGCCAGGTCATCCACGCTGGCTTCCTTCATATCTTCCAGTGACTTGAAGGCCGTCCACAGCGCTTTGCGCCGCTTCGGACCAATGCCTTCAACATGGTCGAGGATGGATACGAGGCTGCGCTTGCCCCGCAGGCTGCGGTGATACGTAATGGCAAAGCGATGGGCTTCATCGCGAATAGCCTGAAGAAGCTGCAGTTCCGGCGTATGATGGCTGAGGATAATGGAATCACTGCGGCCTTCGACGAAAACTTCTTCAATACGCTTGGCCAGACTGATAACCGGTGCTTCACAGCCGGCATTGCGAATAATGGGCAGGGCTGCATGAAGCTGTCCCTTGCCGCCGTCAATGACGATGAGGTCCGGTTCCGGCCAGTCCCGTTCACTGTACCGGCGTCCCATAATTTCGGCCATTGATTTGAAATCATCTGGTTTTCCCTGTACTGTTTTCAGTTTAAACCGGCGGTATTCCTGCTTCGCCGGCCGGCCGTGCTCAAACACTACCATGGAGGCCACCGTTTCAATTCCCTGGGTATGGGAAATATCAAAACACTCCATCCGTTCCGGCAGACGGGGCAAATCCAGAATACGCGCCAGCCCTTCAACGGCGCCGCTGGTCTTGTCCGTATCATGCTGCCACTGGAGGCGGCGCTGTTCCAGCAGGACCCGGGCATTGTCCTCAGCCATGTCCAGGAGCTTGCGCTTTACGCCGCGCTGTGGAATAACCAGGGCTACCTGCACGCCTTTCTGCATGCTCAGGCGCCGTTCCTGTTCCGCCTGGTCCTCCACGGCTGCGACGACAATCTCTTTGGGAATGAAGGCTTCTGCCGTATAGTACTGATCCAGAACGGCTGTCGTCAGCGCCGCCGGCGTTTCGTCCATACTGTTTTCCAGACTGAACGTTTCCCGGCCCATGAGCTTGCCGCTCCGGATGGCATAGATTTGCACGCATGTCTGTCCGGCATCGCTGGCAAAGCCCAGCACATCCATGTCACCGCCGCCGACAGTCGTAATATTCTGCTGTTCCTGAATCACCTTGACGGCTTCAATCTGATCGCGGTACATGGCGGCTTTTTCAAACTGCAGGTCTTCTGCGGCCTGTTCCATATGCTGCTGCAGCTGCCGGATTACCGTCGTATTCCGTCCTTCCAGAATATCCAGACACTGCTGCACCAGTTCGTGGTAATCCCCTTTCGTAATGTAATGCACACAGGGGGCATCACAGTGCTGCAGGTGATATTGCAGGCACGGACGGTCTGTATTCATAATGCGGCATGAGCGAATATGAAAGGTCCGCTGCATGAGCTTGAGGACGCGGTGAACGGCGCCGGAATCGGCAAAAGGGCCAAAATACCGCGCCCCGTCGCGAATGACGCGGCGAGTCATGAAAATGCGCGGATAGTCTTCGTGTACAGTCACTTTGATATACGGATAGGTCTTGTCATCGCGGAGCATAATATTATACCGCGGCCGATGTTTTTTGATCAGCGTATTTTCCAGAATGAGCGCTTCCATCTCGTTGGCGACGACAATCGTTTCCACGTCGGCGGCGTGGCTTATCATGGCCGCTACCTTCGGCGCCCGATTTACATCCCGGCGGACATAGCTGCGGACGCGGTTGCGCAGGTTAACCGCCTTGCCTACGTAAATAATCTGTCCCTTGTCATTTTTCCACAGGTATACGCCAGGCTGGGTCGTCAGATTGCGTACTTTATCCAGTACTGCTTCACTAAGCGCCATGATGCTTCCCCTTGGCCATCAGTTTTTTCGTCCGTTCCAGCACAGGCTTCAGAAACTGTCCCGTATAGGACTGAGGAACCTGACAAATTTCTTCCGGTGTTCCTGTCGCTACAATGGTCCCGCCGCCGGCGCCGCCTTCCGGACCAAGGTCGATCAGATAGTCTGCTGCCTTTACGACATCCAGATTATGTTCAATAACGACGACTGTATCGCCGCCGTCTACAAGCATCTGCAGTACATCCATGAGCTTGTGAATGTCTGCAGCATGCAGTCCTGTCGTCGGTTCGTCCAGAATATACAGCGTCCGGCCTGTACTCCGTTTGGATAATTCCGATGCCAGTTTGACACGCTGCGCTTCGCCGCCGGACAAGGTTGTCGCCGACTGGCCGAGACGGATATACCCCAGGCCCACTTCCTGCAGGGTCTGAAGTTTATTGATAATACGGGGAATATGGGCGAAAAACTGGCACGCTTCATCTACGGTCATATTCAGTACATCGGCAATGGTTTTCCCTTTATATTTGACTTCCAGCGTTTCCCGGTTATACCGCGCGCCGTGGCAGACTTCACAGGGCACGTATACATCAGGCAGGAAATTCATTTCAATGCGGATAATGCCGTCACCCCGGCAGGCTTCACAGCGGCCGCCTTTGATGTTAAAACTGAACCGCCCTGCTTTATAGCCGCGGATTTTCGCTTCTGACGTCTGACTGTACAGCTGGCGGATCACATCAAATACGCCTGTATACGTCGCCGGATTAGACCTCGGCGTCCGGCCAATAGGCGACTGATCAATATTGATGATCTTGTCAATATGTTCAGCACCCAGCATTTTTTTGAACTTCCCTGGCCGGTGCAGCGTTCCATATACAGCTTCAGCCAGTCCTTTATACAGAATTTCATTGACCAGCGTCGATTTTCCCGAGCCGGATACGCCGGTTACGACTGTAAGCGTCCCCAAGGGAAAGGATACATCTATGCCTTTCAGATTATGTTCGGCAGCACCGATAATCTGAATAACTTTGCCATTGCCTGGACGGCGCTCTTCCGGTACGGGAATGAATTTATCCCCTTTCAGATACTGACCTGTCAGGGATTCAGGGCAGTTCATAATATCCTGCACGGTCCCCTGGGCAACGACATGGCCGCCATTTTCCCCGGCAGCCGGGCCAATATCGACGAGAAAATCAGCAGCCCGCATCGTATCTTCATCGTGTTCGACGACGATCAGGGTATTTCCCAGATCGCGGAGCCGCTTCAACGCCTGGAGCAGTTTGTCATTATCCCGCTGGTGCAGGCCAATAGACGGTTCATCCAGAATATACAGGACCCCTACCAGGCCGGAGCCAATCTGTGTAGCCAGGCGGATTCGCTGGGCTTCGCCGCCGGACAAGGTACCTGCCGTACGCGACAGGGTCAGGTATTCCAGGCCTACAGTCTGAAGGAAGGTCAGGCGGGCCCGGATTTCCTTAAAAATCTGTTTGCCAATAAGCTGCTGCTTTTCCGTCAGCTTCAGGGTATCAAAGAAATGCAGCATATCGCTTACGGTCAGGTCTGTAAGCTCGGCAATATTCAGGCCGCCGATCTTTACGGCCAGTGCTTCCTTGCGCAGCCGTGTCCCGTGGCAGGCCGTACAGGGCTTGACCGACATAAACTGACCAAACTGGTCGCGCATCATATCAGACGATGCTTCGCGGTACCGGCGGCGCACCATGGGAACGACCCCTTCAAAGGCCGTTTCGTACTGCTTGACTTCGCCCCGCAGATTTTCATATTCAAAAGTACACGTATCATCTGAACCCCACAGCACCTTATGCTGCAGGTCTTCCGGCAAATCGGCAAAGCAGTTGTCCAGCGTAAACCCCTGCGGTTTCAGCAGGCCTCCGAGCTGGCGCATAAACCAGGAATCAGGATTGCTGCTGAGCGCGGCAATGGCACCGTCTGCAAAGGATTTGTGCGGATCAGGCAGTACCAGGTGGACGTCTACTTCCATGGTGCTGCCAATGCCGGAGCAGGCCGGGCAGGCGCCAAAAGGACTGTTGAAGGAAAAAAGGTGCGGCTCAATGTCCGGCAGACTTACGTGGCAGTCCGGGCAGGCAAAATGCTGGCTGAACGTCAGCACCTCGCCAGTGCTCATGCGCAGTACATGGACAATGCCGTCTGCCAGTTTAGCCGCCGTTTCCAGCGAATCAGTCAGCCTGGTCTGCAGGCCTTCTTTAATGACCAGCCGGTCAATAATTACGTCAATGGTATGTTTTTTATTTTTATTCAGAGGAATATCATCAGAAAGGAGATACACTTCGCCGTCGACGCGGACGCGCACGTATCCTTCCTTGACCAGGCGGGCCAGAAGCTTCTGATGGGTGCCCTTCCGGCCTTCAACGACAGGCGCCATGATCATGACCTTTTCCCGGTCTCCCAGGGCCATGACAGCATCAGCCATCTGCTCGATTGTCTGCTGCCGAATCGGCTTGCCGCAGGACGGACAATACGCTTCGCCTACCCGGGCATACAGGAGGCGCAGGTAATCGTATATTTCCGTAACAGTCCCCACAGTAGACCGGGGATTGCGGCTCGTCGTCTTCTGGTCAATGGAAATAGCCGGCGACAGGCCTTCAATATAGTCGACATCAGGCTTGTCCATTTGTCCCAAAAACTGCCGGGCATAGGCCGACAGGGATTCGACGTACCGCCGCTGTCCTTCAGCATAAATAGTGTCAAAAGCCAAAGAAGATTTCCCTGAGCCGGACAATCCCGTAAAGACGACCAGTTTATCCCGGGGAATAGACAGGCTGATATTTTTCAGATTGTGTTGACGGGCACCTTTGATGACAATATATTTTTCCTCCATCGTTCTGCTGTTCTCCTTTATTCTTTCTTGCGCCGCCGCGCATCAGGGCGTTTGATTTTCCGCCTGTACCGGGGCGTGGGCATATCCTTGCTCCGCATCTCTTTGGGAAGCGTATCATCGCCGCTGGCAGCACTCAGTTCTTTTCGCAGCTGTCCCAGCCGGTCCCGCAGAGCGGCTGCTTTTTCAAATTCCAGATTCTTGGCGGCAGTCTTCATCTGCTGCGTAACCGTGCGAATGACTTTCTGCAGCGCTTCCCGCGTCAACGTCCCGTCCTGCTGACTGCCGTAGTCAATTCGTGCTTCCGCTACTTTCGTCAGTTCAATCAGATCGACGACGTCTTTTTTTACAGATTTAGGCGTAATATGATGCTTTTTATTATACGCAGCCTGCACATCCCGGCGGCGCTGCGTTTCGTCTATAGCCCGGGCCATGGAATCGGTAATCCTGTCGGCATACATGATGACCGTACCGTCGACATTGCGCGCCGCCCGCCCCATGGTCTGAATCAGAGACGTATCGGACCGAAGGAAGCCTTCCTTGTCGGCATCCAGAATGGCAACGAGCGATACTTCCGGCATATCCAGCCCTTCGCGAAGGAGGTTGATGCCGACGAGAACGTCAAACACGCCAGCCCGCAGATCCCGTATAATTTCTGCCCGTTCAATGGTAGCAATATCGGAATGAAGATACCGGACGAGGACGCCCATTTCTTTCAGGTAATCCGTCAGGTCTTCAGCCATCTTTTTGGTCAGCGTCGTTACCAGAACCCGTTCTTTCTTTTCCGTACGGCGGCGGATTTCTCCGAGCAGATCATCCATCTGGCCGGCAGTGGGCCGAACTTCTACTTTCGGATCGAGAAGTCCTGTAGGCCGGATAATCTGCTGGGCCAGATTGGTCTGCACTTCCATCTCATAGGGCCCCGGGGTCGCGCTGACATAGATAATCTGATTAATCCGCTCTACAAATTCCTCAAATTTCAGAGGCCTGTTGTCCAGTGCCGACGGCAGGCGGAATCCGTATTCAATGAGATTTTCCTTCCGCGACCGGTCCCCGGCATACATGGCCCGCAGCTGCGGCAGCGTAACGTGAGATTCGTCAACCATGATAAGGTAATCGTCAGGAAAATAATCGAGCAGTGTATACGGTGCTTCTCCGGCTTTGCGTCCAGCCAGATGACGGGAATAGTTTTCAATGCCCGAGCAATAGCCCATTTCCTCCATCATTTCCATATCATACCGCGTCCGCTGTTCCAGGCGCTGTGCTTCCAGCAGATGGCCTTCTTTTTTCAGGACTGCCAGCCGTTCGTCCAGTTCAGTCCGGATCGTGCCCAAAGCCCGTTCCATCTTTTCTTTCGTCGTTACATAATGACTGGCCGGGTAAATGGCCACATGTTTGCGTTCAGCCACGACTTCCCCGGTAAGAACGTCCACTTCAGTCAGCCTGTCAATTTCATCGCCAAAAAGTTCAATGCGGATAATAGAATTGTCAAAGGCTGCCGGAAAGACTTCAATCGTATCGCCATGAACACGGAAGGTCCCCCGTTCCAGATTCATGTCATTGCGGGAATACTGAATATCGACGAGCTTGCGGAGAATTTCTTCCCGTGGCTTTTCCTGCCCCAGCCGCAGGGATACGACGAGCTCACTGTAGTCTTCCGGGTCGCCTAACCCGTAAATACAGGACACAGACGCAACGATAATGACATCGCGCCGTTCAAAGAGACTCATCGTCGCCGAATGGCGAAGTTTGTCAATTTCATCGTTAATAGACGCATCTTTTTCAATATATGTATCCGTCGAGGCAATATATGCTTCTGGCTGGTAATAATCGTAATAACTGACAAAATACGCCACTTCATTATCCGGAAAAAAGGCCTTGAATTCGCTGCAAAGCTGAGCGGCCAGAGTCTTGTTGTGAGCAATGACCAGCGTCGGCTTCTGAACTGCTTCAATGACCTTGGCCATGGTAAAGGTCTTGCCTGTCCCCGTTGCGCCAAGCAGTACCTGAGCCCACTGTCCGGAACGGACGCCGTCAGCCAGGGAAGCAATGGCAGCTGGCTGGTCCCCCATAGGCTGATACGGTGCGACGACGCGAAACGGATGAGACGTGTCGTAATCTTTACTTAAATGAGATTGTATATTCATGCGCCATTCTCCCAGTTTTATAAAACAATACTAATATTGATGGTACTCAGTATAGCACGATTGCAAACATATGTACATATTACCAGACATCCTCGCCGTCCAGCACAGACTGCCAGTACGCTGCCTGCTCTTCATCACGCTGCACGCCGGCGCCGGTCCGCAGGGCCTGTATGTAATTCTTTATGCCTTCTGTATAGCCGCTGGCTGCAGACAGAGAAAACCAGTATGCCGCCTGCTGCAGATCCTCTTTGACACCGCGGCCGTCACGGTACAGGACGCCCAGATTGTTCTGCGCCGGTCCGTCACCGGCCCAGGCTGCCTGTTCATAGTATTGAGCCGCACGCTGCTCGTCTTTGGCTACGCCCCAGCCCATTTCATATAAATACCCCAGGTTGTTCTGGGCAATACAATTCCCCTGAGCCGCACTGCGGCCATACCAGTACGCTGCCCGGCTGTAATCACTGCCGCCGCTGTAGCCAAACTGATACATAATGCCGGCATTACACTGTCCGTCTGCATCGCCAAGGTCCGCTGCCAGTTCATACCAGCGCAGGGCCTGTTCATAACTTTGCGGCACACCCCAGCCATTTTCATACAAATGCCCCAGGTTATTGGCAGCCGGTCCATACTGCTGCAGCGCTGCCCGGCCATACCAGTACGCCGCCTGCTGGCAATCCTGCCGTACTCCCAGGCCCTGTTCATACTGATAGGCCAGATTATACTGGCTCACAGCATGATCCTGGCGGGCCGCCATGCCATACCAGTACGCCGCTTCCGCATACGTCTGGGTATTATCATCTTCTGCAGCAAAAAAATACATATCACCGACCTGGCACTGCGCTTCCCGGTCACCGGCAAAGGCCTTCTTCTCCAGTTCCAGCATTTGTCGTTCTTCTGTCATGTATTGCATATCCTTTCTCCATTCTGTTTCTATGGGAATTATACCAGTGCCCTGACATTTCAACAAGAAAATTTTAAATTTTATCTTTTAGGCTATTGACTATTTGACTTTTGTGATTATAATAAGAATTGAGCTTGAGAAAAGAACTCAAGTAATCAACAAACACTCCCTATACGTAAGGAGGTCTTCGCTATGGGAAATGAAAAATATACGCAGAAAGTAATCGATGCGTTTCAAACAGCGCAGCAAACTGCTGCACTCCATTATAATCAGGAAATTACGTCTGTTCACATGCTCATGGGTCTGGTAAAAGAACCGGAAGGCTTGTTGGCAACGATTTTCTCTGAATGCCATACGGACCTGCCTATGCTGCAGGCACGGCTGGAACAGCTGCTTAAGAAAATCCCGTCTGTTCACGGTCAAAGTCAGCTCTCCATGTCGACAGAAATGGTCCGGGTTATTGGCAAAGCCCAGCAAATAGCTGATTCCATGCATGATGATTACATCAGCACAGAACACCTGCTGTTAGGCATTGTCGAAGAAAGTGACGATGACGTCCAGTCCCTGTGCCGTGAATTCGGCCTGGCAAAAGACAAAATCATGTCGACGATCAAAGCCAACCGCAAAGGCAGCGTCAACAGCGATAATCCGGAAAGCAACTACAAAGCTCTCGAAAAATACGGCCGTGATTTAACGGCAGCTGCGCGGAAGCACAAACTCGACCCGGTCATTGGCCGAGACGATGAAATTCGCCGTACCGTAGAAATTCTGTCACGCCGTCGTAAGAACAACCCGGTTCTTATCGGTGAACCTGGTGTCGGCAAAACAGCTATCGTCGAAGGACTGGCCCGCCGTATCGTCAGCGGTGACGTACCGGAATCGCTGAAAAACAAGACCTTGTATTCTCTGGACATGGGTTCTTTGATTGCCGGTGCCAAATACCGTGGCGAATTCGAAGAACGACTGAAATCCGTACTGAATGAAATTGCCAAGTCAGATGGTCAGATTCTCCTGTTTATCGATGAAATCCATACTGTCGTCGGTGCCGGTGCATCGGAAGGCTCCATGGATGCCAGCAACCTGCTGAAACCGATGCTGGCCCGCGGTGATCTGCGCTGCATTGGTGCAACAACGCTGAATGAATATCAGAAATACATCGAAAAAGATGCCGCTCTGGAACGTCGGTTCCAGCCGGTTATGGTCAACCAGCCGTCTGTAGAAGACACGATCACCATTCTCCGTGGTCTGAAAGAACGGTATGAAGTCCATCATGGCGTTCGTATCCGTGATAATGCCCTCGTCGCTGCTGCTGTCCTGTCGGACCGCTATATTTCCGACCGGTTCCTGCCGGATAAAGCCATCGACCTGGTCGATGAAGCTGCAGCTAAACTGCGTACAGAAATCGAATCCATGCCGACGCCAATTGACGAACTTCGTCATAAGATCATGCAGCTGGAAATTGAAGAACAGTCGCTGAACAAAGAAACCGACGAAGCTTCCAAAGAACGTCTGGCCAAGATTTCTGAAACCAAACAGGAATTGAAAGAAAAAGAAACGACCTTAAAAGCCCAGTGGGATAAAGAAAAACAGTCCATTCTCCGCACGCAGGCTATTAAGAAAGAAATTGACTCCGTAAAAGGCCAGATGGAACAGGCTGAACACAACTATGACCTGGCCAAGGCTTCGGAATTGAAATACGGCAAGCTGCCTGAACTGCAGAAGGAACTGCAGGAACAGGAAAAATACGTCGCTGCTCACCAGGATTCGCAGCTTCTGAAAGAAGAAGTTGGCGAAGAAGATATTGCCCAGGTTGTCAGCCGCTGGACCGGCATTCCGGTTACCAAGATGCTCACAGGCGAACGGGAAAAACTGCTCCACCTCGACGAAACGCTGCATAAACGGGTCGTCGGCCAGGACAAAGCTGTCCAGGTCGTCAGCGATGCCATCATCCGTGCCCGTGCAGGCATTAAAGATCCGAACCGTCCTATTGGTTCGTTCATCTTCCTCGGCCCTACTGGCGTCGGCAAAACAGAACTGGCCAAGACCCTGGCAGAAGCGCTGTTCGATGATGAACGCAACATCATTCGTATTGACATGACGGAATACATGGAAAAACATACTGTATCTCGTCTGATCGGGGCTCCTCCGGGATACGTCGGCTACGATGAAGGCGGTCAGCTGACCGAAGCCGTTCGTCGTCATCCTTACAGCGTCATCTTGCTCGATGAAATCGAAAAAGCCCATCCCGACATTTTCAACGTCCTCCTGCAGATTCTGGATGACGGCCGCCTGACTGACGGCAAAGGCCGGGTTGTCAACTTCAAGAACACCATCATCATCATGACCAGTAACTTGGGGTCTCACGAAATTCTGGAAGCCAAAAACTTCGATGAAGCGGAAAAGAAAGTTCGGGAACTGCTGAAACAGTACTTCCGTCCGGAATTCCTCAACCGTGTAGACGACATTGTCGTGTTCAAAGCGCTCCAGAAAGAACAGGTCAAAAACATTGCCGCTATTCTGCTGCAGCATTTGGGTGCCCGTCTGGAAAAACAGGTCAAGATTCATCTGGCCTGGACAGACGAAGCCTTGCAGCAGCTGGCCGATCAGGGCTTCAGCCCGCAGTTCGGTGCCCGTCCGCTTCGCCGTCTGATTACTCATACGGTCGAAACGTCGCTTAGCCGTGACATCATTGCCGGTACAGTTCGCGAAGGCGATACGGTAACCATTGGCTGGGACGGCAAAGCCTTTACCTTCACGCCTGTACGGCCTCATGAAGATAAAAAATAATCGCCCTCTCGGCATGAAACAGCGAGGAGGAAGTTCATGAACACCATGAACTTCCTCCTCGTTTTTTTTATATTTCCGTTGTCCGCTTCATATACAGCAGCGGATACGGACCACCCTGCTCATCCTGCGCTGTCCGTTTATACGCCGAGAATCCCATTTGTTCATAAAAGCCGACAGCCTGGGGATTCTGCTCATTTACGGTCACTTCATCAACGCCATAGTGCGCCATGCCATACGCGATCAACTGGCGGCCATAGCCTTTTCCCCGGAACTTCGGATGAAGAAACAGCATTTCCAGCTTCTTCCCGTTCAGGCCCATAAACCCCAGCAATGCATCGTGTTCCTTCAGAACCAGCAGCGTTTCGATGCCCGTCATAGCCTGCGGCACACAGGGCTTAATAGCCAGTATCTCCGGTTCCGATAAAAAGTGATGGGTCTCCCGGACAGACTGCTCCCACAGCGCAGTTAAGTGTTCCAGAAGGGCAGGTGTCCGTTCTGCCGGGGAAATACATTGTATGGTCATCGTTATCTCCTCTCTCAACTATCATAAGAAACAGAATCTTCTTTAACTAGGAGATCTTTTCGCATAAGGTAATCGGTCTGCTCATCGTTCCCCATCCAGAAAGAATGAGTCCCAATGACATAAAATCCATTTTTGCGATAAAAGCGAAGAGCCTGGGCATTTTTCTCCCAGACGCCGAGCCAGATATACGCTTTATGCTGCATCTTAGCCAGCCGAACAGCCTGAAACAGCAGAACGCGTCCCAGCCCGCAGCCCTGAAATACAGGAGATACATAAATTCGTTCCAGTTCCAGAGATTGTTCATCATGCAGATCGGTCTGTGCTGGAGCTGCATTGACCTTTATATAGCCAGCCAGCTTCGTATCGGCATACAAGAAATAAAAGGAAGAACAGGAGTTTTCCAGTTCTTCCCGTATTTTTTCTCTGGCAAAGGCCTGTTCTAAATAGGCTTGCATATCAGCCGGTGCGCATAATGGCGCAAAGGTTTC
>NZ_CATWFF010000041.1 GCF_958350005.1 uncultured Megasphaera sp.
ATATAACATTATAGTCATTCTGTCATTCTCTATTTTACATATGCACATAAAAAAAGGCTGACAGTCCGAACGATACGCCCGAACTGCCGGCCAGTTTATTTCGACTTGCGATATACCAGGTATATGCCGGCAATACCGCACACGATATCCGGCAAAAAGGCTGCCAAGTACGGCGGAATACGGCCGCCATTGCCGAGAGCATTGCCCATCGTCATAATCGAGTAGTAAATAAAAATGACGACAACGCTGATTCCAAAGCCAATAGACGAACTTCCCCGCTGCTTCTGCATGCCCAGCGGGGCGCCGACAATAGCACAGACTAAACTGGCCAGCGGCAGAGCAAAACGATTATACATTTCTACTTTCATCTTGTTCGTATCGACCGAATTTTCATCGAGGAGCTTAATTTGTTCACGCAATTCGCGAATTGTCAATTCATCGGGGTCTTTCTGAGATGCCGTAATTTTTCCGGGACGCTGCGAAATAGGCAAGGCCTGATTGGTAAACCGCATCGTCCGGTTAACTCCTTCGCCGCCAGAGACATCAAAAATCGTTCCTTCATGCATGACCCACTTGGAGCCGTTCCAATCAGCCCGATCGGCTTTTTCCACACGCATGAGCACATCGTTTTCAAATTCCTGCACCGTAATGTCCCGCAGTTCTTTGGTTTCCGCATTGTATTGGCGGGCATACATGAGACTGGATATATCAGATCCGCTCGTATTTTTTATGATAATGTGATCCTGCGATGCCGGCGCCACATTATGTTTGATTTCTTCATTGATAATTGTATTATATGCATTATTTGCCTTAGGAACCACATATTCATTAAACGCCGTCGTACCTAGGGAAATAAAAAATGCCGCAATGAAGATAGGCATAGCCAGGCGGACAAAGTTCTGTCCTCCTGCGCGCATAACAATAAGTTCGCTGGAACTGGACAGCCGGCCAAAGGCCATCAGTGAGCCGAGCAGTACAGACATGGGAAAGGTCACGACGATAATAGACGGCATGGCCAGTACGAGTACGCGAAAGGCGGCCCAGAGAGAGGCGCCGTATTGATTGATTAAATTGGCAATCCTGTATAGTGTGCCTGTGCCGACAAAAACAGCCGTAAATGCACAGACACCAAATAAAAAGGGACTGATAAATTCCTTTAATATATACTTGTCTAATATTCGCATTCCTGTCTCCTGCCTGTTACATCCTAAATTCTTCGCCTAAATAGAATTTTTTCGCAATCGGGTCGTTGGCAATTTTCTCCGGACTGCCTTCCAGCAGAATGCGGCCTTCACTCAGAATATATGCTTTATCTACAATGCTCAAAGTTTCCCGTACATTATGGTCAGTAATGAGAACGCCCATTCCCCTCTGTTTTAAATGACTGATAATGCCCTGAATTTCATTGACTGCCAGCGGGTCTATGCCGGCAAACGGTTCATCCAATAAAATAAACGCCGGATCCATAACCAGACATCGGGCTATTTCAACACGGCGCCGCTCGCCGCCGGACAACTGAATGCCCAGCCGGTCGCGGAGTTTAAGAATGGAAAATTCTTCCATCAGCGCTTCTGCCTTCTTTTTCTGCTCTTTCTTGCTCATCTTTGTTGTTTCCAACATGGCCAGAAGATTGTCCTCTACAGTCAGTTTACGAAAAATCGATGCTTCCTGCGGCAGATAGCCAATTCCGTATGCAGCTCGTTTATGAATGGGCAGCCCCGTTACTTCCTTGTCGCCAATAAGAATGCGCCCTTCATCAGGATGCTCAATTCCTACAATCATATAGAATGTTGTCGTCTTACCGGCACCGTTAGGACCAAGAAGACCGACAATTTCTCCCTGATTGACAGCAATGCTCACCCCTGCTACAGCGCGTTTTTCTTTATATAGTTTTACAAGATTCTCTGTTTGAATCTGCATGGTCTGCTCCTCATCCGTCTATTCGCCGTCCGGTACGATGACCACAGTAGAACGGGTCATGGTCTGCACGGAATTGTCAGCCAGGCGAATCAGTACATTATCGCCGTTCAGGGTATTGCCGTTCTGTACAGCATGAACGTCTCCGGTCAGATGAATAACCCCATCATTGACATTCGGCGTCTGTGTATATACGGCTTGTCCGGCATAGGCTGTCAAATGGTCAGCCGGCGATTCAATGTGAACACTGCCAGTACCTACAGCTCTGATTTCCTTAAACCAGGCATCAATATGATCAGCCCACATCTGCGATCCCTGGGCTTCGAGATACCCGTTGCCCGTAACAATGCCATAGTCTTTATCCAGATAATATTCTACCTGATCGCCATTTACCTTTTTATCGCCGTATATACCGCGTACGCTGCCTATGGCAATGATATAATTACGGTTCGTCGAATGTAATTTATCAGCATTGAGCTGCATATCCGGCTGCTGTACAGCAACATTGCCTTCCATGTCGGCTTCGGCAGTCTTCAAATTATAGACGGCATGATTCCCGGTCATTGTCGCCTGATCGCGGACAATAACAACATTGCCTGTTGCCGTTGCTACCTGGGTCTTGCCGTTGTATTCCAGTCGATCAGCAGTCACGGACACAGACGGTGCATCAGCCGCCATCAACCCTGATGCAGGCAGACTCATCAGTCCGGCTGCAGCAACGGCAAGTAATACTTTTTGTATTCCCTGTATCATGGTCTACTCTCCCTTTGTTACCTGGGCATGGCCAGTGAGC
The DNA here is from genome assembly GCF_958350005.1 of uncultured Megasphaera sp. Lineage (GTDB taxonomy): Bacteria > Bacillota > Negativicutes > Veillonellales > Megasphaeraceae > Megasphaera. The sequence goes on from NZ_CATWFF010000041.1 coordinate 2,711, forward strand.
GTTACATTATCCATACTCGTATTGGTTTCAAATGCATCGGCCCGGAGACTCGTATTGTCATGACGATTCATGACGACTTTCCCTCCGGAAACAATATGCGTATTCATATTATAATACACACTGCCTTCAGTCTGCAATGTATCATTTTTATTTGTTTGCGCCTGTACAGGCGGCTTGATTTCAACGGTGCCTTTCTTTTTATCTACAATTCCCCGCGGCGATGTCAGCGTCATTTCCGTGCCATCATCACCAACTAAAAGGGCCTTGGGATTCGTAAAATACATAACTTCCGTTTCCGGATCAATCATGATTTTATCAGCCGTCAGCCGCCATACAAGGTTGCCGTCCTTTTTCTCTTCCAGTTCTGAGCCTTCAAACTCAACCAGCTTATCCGGACTGACTACAGGCGGCGCAGAAACAGGCTGGTTTAGAAGGAAATACAGAAATGCAGAAAAAGCCAGCACAGCGGCTGCACCAATAATGGTTATTTTATTTTTCTTCAGTGTTTCTACCATCATTGCTCTGTACCTCTCCTTCCTGCTGCAGCGCTACAATTTCCTCCGGCTTTGTACTCCACCGATGTTGGAACCACAGCCATTCCGTAGGATGCTCTTTAATAAACTTCTCCGTCAAAACGGCCATTTTTCTGGTCAGGCGGGCAATATCTGCCTCTCTATCGCCTGTATCTTCATAATACATGACATCGCCAATGATGACGCGATGGTGATGATGCTCATCATGGATGGCAAAAATAGGCAGAATAGGAGAACCAAATTTTCGGGCAAACAGAGCCGGGCCTTTGGGAGTAGAAGACATTTTTCCCAGAAACGGCTGAGGCACACCGTAAAAACCGCCATCCTGATCGGCTAAGAAGCCGAGGATTTTCTTCCGTTTTAACGCTCTGGCAGCAATGATCATTTCATTGCCGCCGCGGGCAAATACTTCCAGCCCCATCATTTCACGATTTTCATTTAACAATCGCGTTACCTGATCGTTCGGCTGTTTCTTGACAATCGTCGTCGTCGGATACCCATTCAGAGCCAGTGATGCGCCCATCCACTCCCAGTTGCCAATATGACCGGTCAGGACAATGACGCCTTTATTTTCTTTCAGCGCAGCTTCCAGTTTTTCCGGATGCTCCAGTGTAACATACTGGGATATATTCTCTTTTGTCAGTCTGGGGGTATACAGTATTTCCATAAGGGACTGCCCCAGATTTTGAAAAAGGGCGTCCATAATTTCATTGGCTTTTGCTTCGCTGCATTCCAGACCGCGCATAACATGAAACACGCCTCGGCGGCGCTGCTTTTTCAATAGCTTGCCTACGAGGGGGCCCAGTTTGCGTCCCAATGAAATAACAGTTCCGTACGGAAGGCGGCAAACAATGCTGCCTAATCCCCGGGCCATATGATACTGCCAGTCATTAAACACAATACCGACGCTCCTTTCTCTTATTGAATAGCGGCCGTTTCACCGCTCATATATCGGCGAAGCACGTAATCCCACTGGTTCTGCTGCTTGAGAATATATTCAATCCACTCCCGCAGTGCACCGTGTCCGCCATTACAGGATGCTACAAAGACCGCTGCCTGCCGTGCTTCTGCACAGCCATCTGCCGGTGAGGCGCCACAGCCTACATTGGCAATAACAGACAGGTCGTTAAGATCATCCCCCATATACGCAATTTCTTCCATGGAAATATGCAGGTCCTGACACAGCTGATTTACAGCAGCCAGTTTATCTGACACATTCTGCAGCACCCAGTCAATATGCAGATCTGCTGCACGGCGTGCAACCATAGGCGACGTGCGTCCCGTAATGATAGCAGTCTGTATGCCTGCTGCCCGGGCCAGGGATATGCCCATGCCGTCGCGGGCAGAAAATCCTTTCATAGCATCGCCGTCAGGGCCGTAGTAAATCGTCCCATCAGTCAGTACACCGTCGACATCAAAAGCGATCAGTTTCAGTTGTATTCCGTCCATCAGACAACTCCCTGCCGCAGCAAATCTGTCAGGTGAATCATGCCAATAGCCTTTCCGTCTTTATCGACAACAGGAAGTACTGTAATGGGCCGGGGCTGATTTTTTTCCATAATATGCAGTGCTTCTGCCGCCAGTTTTTGTTCTGTAATCTGCCGCGGATTTTTCGTCATCATGGCATCAACAGGCCACTGCAGGAAATTGGAGCCTGTTTCCAGGCCGCGGCGCACGTCGCCGTCTGTTACCAGGCCTACGAGACGGCCTTCTTCATCCACTACAGATACGGCACCCAGTCCTTTTTCGGTCATCATGAACAGGGCATCCTGTACCAGGCTGTCTTCGGAAATGACGGGATTATCGTTCCCCTTATGCATGACGTTTTCGACGGTAAGGAGCAGACGGCGTCCCAGAGCTCCACCGGGATGAAAAATAGCAAACTGATCTTTCGTAAAGTGATGCGCAGACAATAGTACCACGGCCAGGGCATCCCCTAAAGCCAGGGCGACAGTTGTGCTCGTCGTCGGCGCCAGCCCCAGCGGACACGCTTCTTTTTCTACAGATGCATCGAGAATAATGTCGGCATTTTTGGCCAGCGTCGAATTATGGTTGCCTACAACGGCAATCAGTTTGGCACCGATTCGCTTCAAAGATGGCAGAATATTCAGAACTTCCATCGTTTCGCCGCTGTTGGAAAAGGCAATGACCACATCCTTGGATGTGACCATGCCGAGGTCACCATGAATGGCTTCTGCCGGATGAAGAAATACTGCCGGCGTTCCCGTACTGGATAAGGTTGCAGCCACTTTGCGGGCAATATGTCCCGACTTTCCCATGCCTGTTACAATAACCCGGCCAGGTGATTCCAAAATCATATGTACTGCCTTTACAAAACTCTGGTCCAGCGTAGGGATCAGTTTTTCAATACCCTGCGCTTCCTGATGAAGCACATCTCTTGCTTCTGCCAAAATATCCATGCCAAACTCCTCCGTTTATTCTTTCGCCGTACTAATACTTTTCCGGGTAATTTCATTGATTGCGATCATATCACGCAGCACTGCTTCGACCTGCGAAACATACAGCATATTCGGCCCGTCACACAATGCTTCATCCGGGTTATCATGGACTTCCATGAATACGCCGTCTATACCGGCACCGGCTGCCGCTCTGGCCAGATTGCCAATGAACTGCCGCTGTCCCGACGAATGAGTGCCGGCACCGCCGGGAAGCTGAACGCTGTGGGTCGCATCAAAGACAACGGGATAGCCGAAACTGCGCATAATCGGAAAAGCCCGCATATCGACTACCAGATTATGATAGCCCAATGAAAAGCCCCGTTCTGTCAGCATGAGGTTTTCATTGCCTACATGAGACATCTTTTCCAGCACATTTTTCATATCTGACGGAGCCATAAACTGCCCCTTCTTGACACTGACACATTTGCCAGTCCTGGCTGCCGCTTCCAGCAAATCTGTCTGTCGGCAGAGAAATGCCGGAATCTGCAGCACATCCAGTACTTCTGCTGCCGGTTCGATCTGTTCGATAGAATGGACATCACTAATAACGGGCACCTGCAGCTCTTCTTTTATATGCCGCAGAATTTCCAGGCCCTTTTTCAGTCCAGGACCGCGATAGGACGTATAGGACGAACGGTTTGCCTTATCGTAGGAAGCCTTGAAAATATAGGTAACGCCCAGTTTTTCGCAAATACGCTTCATTTCCTGCCCAATATGCAGGATACGTTCCGGATCCTCAATCACACAGGGGCCGGCCATGACAAACAGTTTGCCGTCGCCGCCAACGCGAGTATTCCCGATTTGTACTGATTTTACTTGTTCCATCATATCGTAGTATCTCCCTTATGTGCAAAATAAGCTCTCACATGTTCCAGATCTTCCGGCGTGTCAATGCCGATAAACTGATGATTCGTCGTAATTACTTTTATCTTATATCCATTTTCAAGAACTCGCAACTGTTCCAGCGATTCTGTTTTTTCTGCCGGCGTCTGAGCCATGGAAGCATAGGCGAACAAAAAGGTCCGGCGATATGCGTAAATGCCAATATGTTTGTATGGCTGAATACGGCCAGTAAAGGAATTACGCGGATACGGAATAAGAGAACGGGAAAAATACATGGCTTCACCGTGACAATTGAGGACGACTTTAACGGCATTGGGATCGTCATATTCATCTTCAGCCAAAGGCGTTGCCACCGTTGCCATTTCCAGTGCTGCATCGTCTTCAAAAGCCTGGCACAGTGAATCAATGACATCTGGTGCAATAAGCGGTTCATCGCCCTGCACATTAATAATGACATCGGCTTCCGGAAAATGACCGGCCGCTTCAGCCAGGCGATCTGTTCCGGTAGCGTGATCTTCCCGGGTCATGACGGCATGTCCGCCAAAGGATACGACTGTATCATACACTTTAGGGTTGTCAACAGCTACGACGACCTGACCTATTTTAGAAGCCTTCGCTGCCTGTTCATACACACGCTGTACCATTGGCTTGCCGGCAATATCAGCCAGCGGTTTTCCCGGCAGGCGCGTCGACGCATACCGTGATGGAATAATACATATAAAATTCATATCCTTACCCTCCTATCGTTTGCTGCAATACCTTCTGTAATACTGCGCTGCCCTTACGAACTTCCAGCTCAATTCCGAGGACATATAAAGGCAGCTCATATGTTTGTATCATAGCTGCATCCATTTTAACAGCATCTTTTTCTGTTGTAATCAATACGGCCCTGTTTTCCCGGGCTTTTTTCGCCATAACAGCACCGTCTGCCTGTCCATACTGATGATGGTCGTCATACCGCAGCGTATCGGCCAAAATATACCCCATGGAGCGGACCGTCTGTTCAAAGGATGCCGGATTGCCCAAAGCAGATACGGCAATTCCCCGCGTGTTTTCCGGCAGCGAAGGACATGAACCGTTTTCTTTTACGCTATTCCAGTCAGCAAAAGAAATACACCATGTAGGACGGTGAACGGTTTCAATAACCGGTGCGGTTCCATTATACCTGCCCAGGACCGTATATATGGAATCAATATCAGCCTGGTCCACCTGATCGGTCTTAGTCAGCATAAACAGGCCTGCCCGCTGCAGGTGTTCCAGAGGCTCGCGCAGCATGCCGCGCGGCAGGAGAAACCCGTTGCCAAAGGGATTCGTTGCGTCAATAAGAACAATGTCCAAATCCCGATGGAGCTGCCAGTGCTGAAACCCGTCATCCAGTATGAGAATCTGCGTGTGAAACAGCTGTTCCGCCAGCGCACCGCTTTTAGCCCGTTCTCTGCCTACCAGGACAGGTATGCCGGGAAGGCTGCGGGCCATCAGACACGCCTCGTCACCGCCAACAGCAGGAGACAGTAAAATATGTTCTCCATCGGACATAACAGCTGTTGCCGACTCCTTCTGTGACCGGTATCCCCGATTCAGCAGGGCAGTCTCATATCCCTGGTGCTGAAAATACTTGGCAATCATACAGGCTGCCGGCGTCTTTCCTGTGCCGCCGACAGTGATGTTTCCCAGGCTGATCACTTTGGCCTTCAGCCGGATCTGCCGTTCTGGATGGTCTGCATACATACCGTATTTTCGGCAAACTCCAATACGGTATAAAACAGCGGCTCCTGCCAGGATGCGCAATATCAGCCGATCCCACAGGGTATGGCCATGACCATGTATGAGATATAAAAAATATGAAGCAATCCGTGTCCGCAACGCCATAGTACTGCCTTCCTGTTAATATACTGTCTGCAGCAAATGCTGCAGGGCATCCAAGTTTTTCTTCGTCGCCCCCTGATTTTCCTGAACAATTTCCAGGCAGCTTCGCTTCATTCGTTCCGCTTTTTCCGGATGAATTAGTATATCCAGGCAGGTTTCGACGAATTCCTCTTCGTTTCGTACCATAATACAGGCACCGCGACTGCTGAGAAGATCAAATATTTCTACGAAATTAAACATGTTTGGCCCTACGACAATGGGCTTGCCGTGAGCAGCCGGTTCCAGAATATTGTGGCCACCAATGTGAACCAGACTTCCGCCGACAAAAATCAAATCTCCCAGGCTGTACACGCGGCCCAGCTCACCAATCGTGTCAAGAATAACGCCGTCATATGAAGGCGGCACCGGTTTGCCGGCCTGCATGTCACTTCTCTTCACCATCGTTACCTCATATTTCCGTCCTTCATCACGGACCAGATCGGCCTGATGAATATAGCGCGGCGCAATAATCAGCTTGGCGCCAGGGAAATGACTGCGTATTTTGACAAAGGCTTTATATACGGCGCCATTTTCCCCTTTATGAGTACTGCCGGCAATCATGATGGGGTATGTTTTTTCATCAAATCCCAGTTCGTGAAGGAACCTCTTTTTTTCCTCATCTGTCACGATGCCATAGGTCTGATCATATTTTGTATTTCCCGTAACGATTACTTTATTGGGATCGGCGCCAATATCGATAATGTACTGTGCATCAATACGGCTTTGCATGCAGAATACGCGAATCGTCGACAGCACGTGTTTGGTAAAAAAGGTAATCTGCCTGTATCGATTGGAGCTCCGCTGACTGATACGGCCATTCATCATCATGACGGGAATCTGTTTCTGTGCAGCAATGCGCAGAAAATTCGGCCAAATTTCCGTTTCTACCAGGACAATAACCCGGGGCTTGACAATATTCAGAATACGATTGGTCAAATAGGGCAGATCCAGCGGAAAATACAGAATGCCGTCAGCACCCTTAATAATCTGGTGGGCCATGCGGAATCCTGTCGCCGTAACGACAGATACAATAATGACCTCATTGGGATGGGTCTTGCGCATTTCCCGTACAATGGGACTGGCTGCTACAATTTCACCGACCGATGCGGCATGAACCCAAATAGCGTGGCGATTAGCAATTTTTTCCTTTAAATCATCAGGAAGGAACCCTATGCTCTGCTTAATACGCTGATAAAAGCCTTCCTCCCGAATAAGCCGGTAAATAAGCTGTGGAATGAGGATAGCCCAGTAAAACAGCAGCAGCATATTGTACAGCCAGTACATAGGGCGTATTTTTATCTTTGTTTTCATGGGTGTGTTCCCTCTGCAGTATTTTTAAACTGCACAGCATATAAATTAGCGTATAATCCTTTTTGTTTCAATAATTCATCATGTGTACCGGATTCCACAATATGGCCGTGATCAATGACAACGATGTGATCTGCATTGCGGACCGTACTCAGACGATGGGCAATGACGACAGCCGTCCGGCCTTCCATGAGGCGGTCCAGTGCGGCCTGCACAATCTTTTCACTTTCCGTATCCAATGCCGACGTCGCTTCGTCGAGAATGAGGATCCGCGGATTTTTCAGAATCGCTCTGGCAATGGCAATGCGCTGGCGCTGACCGCCGGACAAGGCACTGCCGCGGTCGCCTACAAAGGAATCATAGCCATGAGGCAGTCCCATAATGAAATCATGGGCATTAGCGGCTTTGGCTGCAGCAATAATTTCTTCATCTGATGCATCGAGCCGTCCATATAAGATATTTTCCCGAATCGTTGCATTAAACAACATTGTCTCCTGCGGTACAAGACCAATTTGCTGCCGCAGAGAAGAAAAGGTCACATCTCGGACATCAATGCCGTCAATGGTCAAGCTGCCGCCAGTAACATCGTAAAAACGGGGCAGCAAATTTGCTACTGTAGATTTACCGGCACCACTGGGGCCGACGAGTGCTACGACTTCGCCAGGCTGAATAGACAGGTTAAAATCTTTCAGCGCCGGATGTTCCTCATCATAGGCAAAAGATACATGATGAAACTCAATATGCCCCTGTACCGGCGGCAGCGTCAGGGCATGTTCTTTTTCCTTTACATCCGGTTCTGTATCGAGCGTTTCAAATACGCGGTCTGCTGCAGCCAGAGATTTCTGAATTTCACCGTAAATTTCACTGATGCGCCGTACTGGGTTAGCCAGGTTGATAGCATAAATAAGGAAGGCAATCAATGCGCCGGCAGTCATTTCTCCCCGAATGACACTCATGCCGCCATACCAGATAATGCCTGTAACGGCAATAGCAGCAAAAAACTGAATAAATGGCGTCAGCATAGCTGTCAGTTTCGTCGTCGTCATGAGGGCCCAGAAATTATTATCATTCTGTACGACAAAGCGTTTGATTTCAAAATCTTCCCGGTTAAAGGAGCGAATAATGCGGATTCCTGAAATGGATTCCTCCAGCAGGGCCGTAATATCTGCCATTTTTCCCTGTACATTATGCCCGGCCCGGCGCAGTCGGGCGCCGAAGAAGTTAATTGTAAACACGACCAGAGGAACGATAACCAAGGTCAGAATCGTCAGTTTCCAATACAGTACCAGCATGGAAACAAGGGAACCAACCAGAATAACTGCTTCCTGGACGAAGGAAATGAGATTGCCTGCAATGGCCGTCTGCAGCGCCGTAACATCATTGGTCAGATTACTCATAATATTGCCCGTCTTCCGGCGGTCAAAATACGACAGTGACAGGGTCTGCAAATGACGGTACAGTTTTTCCCGAATGTCATTGACAATTTTCTGGCCTACAAAACTCATGAGATACCGCTGGCCAAAGTAAAAAAATCCGCGAAGCAAAAAGAGCAGCAAAATGCCGATAACGATGAGATTCAGCGTCATCGTATCCTTATTGGCCAGAACTTTATCGATAACGTCCTTGATCAGCCAGGGAACGACGACATTGCTGGCACCGGAAAAAGCCATGCAGATAACGGCAACGACGAGCCGCTTTCTATAGGGCTTAATAAACATCAATAGGCGTTTGTAGCTTTGCCAGCTGTTATATTGCTTCATTCCGTATGTTTCTCCTTCGCAAATTGTAATATCGTTTCTGCAATACGCCGTACTGCTCCGGCTTTGCCCATTACCTGACGCACTTCCGCCATGGACTGCCGCAGCTGTTCCCGTTTCGAGTCTTCTGTCAGCAAGGGCTGCAGAACCTGACAAATTCCATCTGCCGTCACCTCATCCTGCCATAATTCCGGCATAATCCGATGACCCATGATAATGTTGGGAAGACCAATACTGTCTAAATGAACCAAAAACTTGGACAGCCAGTATGTCAATGTACTGACGCGGTAAATAAGCAGCGTAGGCAGTTCCATCAGCGCCGTTTCCAGCGTAGCCGTTCCCGATGCAGCAACAGCTGCAGTGCTGATATTCATCATGTCATACACGCATCCTTCGCCAACAGTGACAGATACGCTGCTGGATGCCAGAAGGGACTGCAGCAGTTCCGTATCTATCGTCGAAGCCCGGGGCAGCAGAAACTGAAGCTCCGGAATCGTATGGGCCAGCCTTTCCGCAGCAGCCAGCATTGTTGGCAGCAAATTCTGTACTTCCTGTACGCGGCTTCCCGGCATGAGCAGGACCGTCTTCTTATGCAGGTCCAGGCCAAAACGGGCCGCTGCCGCTTCCTTCGTCATCGTCGGGTGAACAGAATCCAGCAAGGGGTGGCCGGCATATACGACATTCGTTCCCATTTCACGGTACATATCCGCTTCAAAAGGAAACAGGGAAACAGCTAGATCGGTATACTGGGCAATCGTGTTGCCCCGGCTCTTATGCCAGGCCCAAATGGTCGGCAAAATATAATAGACGACGGAAATACCTTCTTTCTTCGCCTTCTGAATGAGCTTCATATTAAAGCCGGGATAATCGATGCAGACCAGAATATCCGGTTTTTCTTCCTTCATCGTCTGTATGAGAAAATTCCGCAGGCGATAAAAAAAAGGAAGTTTGCGAATAATTTCACCGACACCAATGACTCCCAGCTGGTTAATATCATATACAATACGTACGCCGGCTTCGCTCATGAGGGAGCCGCCCATTCCCAGCAGCTCAACAGACGGATCCAGCTCCCGCAAAGCCCTGGCCAGATTAGCGCCATGCATGTCACCTGACGCCTCGCCGGCAGAAAACATGATTTTCATAGGCGCTCCTTTTAAAACGTCTTATCTACGGCGCAAATACACAATCCCTGCCGATTGGCCAGTTCCAGCACGGCCTTCTGTTCTACAAACAGAGTGCGGTCCGCTTCAATAGCCAGCACGGTACAGCCGCTTTCCAGCATGGACTGAATCGTCCGCATGCCTACAGCCGGGACGTCAAAGCGGACGTCCTGATTAGGCTTGGCTACTTTGACGACAACAGCCTGACCGCGGCCCAGTTCACCGCCGCGGTGAATACAGGCATCTGTACCTTCAATGGCTTCCACGGCCATGACGGCCTTATGTTTTACAACTACAGTCTGACCAATATCCATACCGCCAATGGCCTTAGCCGTAGCAAAGCCAAAGCGAATATCTGCTGCTTCGTCCTCACTGGGACGGCGTTTCGTAAGGACGCCGACAGGCGGCATTAAAGGCTTCAAATACAACGTCTGATCGACCACTTCCAGACCGTCCTTAGCCAGTTCATCTACAATAGCCAGCATAATCGTATCGTCTTTGCGATTATGCAGCCTGGCCAGCAGCTTGAGCGCCCGCAGATCCGGAAAGGACAGTCCCTTAAACAGAATTTCCTTGGTCACTTTGCCAATCATCGTTACCTTCGTAACGCCTGCTTTGGTCATGGTTTTAATAATCTTATCCAACTTGGCCACATTGATTTCATAATATGCATCGGCCTCTGCTGCCAGTTCTGCTGCAACTCCGCTGACAACGGCAATGACGATAACTTCATGGCCTGTCTGCTGCGCAGCCCGCATAAATTCAACAGGCAGCTGACCGACGCCGGCCAGTAATCCTACTTTTTCCATCTCCATCACCTTTATAC
>NZ_CATWFF010000042.1 GCF_958350005.1 uncultured Megasphaera sp.
ATTCTGGCCGTTATGGGCTGTATTATCGCATATCTTGGTGATAATATTGGATCCCGTATTGGCAAAAGAAAAATAAAATTATTTGGTCTGCGGCCTAAATATACATCAATTTTGATTACAATTTTAACTGGTATCAGCATTGCGGCCGTTACGCTGGGCGTCATGTCCATTTTATCTGAAAATGTTCGTATTGCCCTGTTTGGCATGCAGCAGTTGCAAAAACAGAAGAATGAGCTGGAAGAACAGCGGCAGCAGCTGCTGCAGCAGGCCCGGGATCTGGGCAGTGAACTGGAAGAGAAAACCCGTTTAATTGCAGCCAATGAAGAGATGCTGGAAGAGCAGCAGCAGCAGCTTGACGGCAAGAACGAACAAATTCGCCTGATACAATTGGATTTGCAGCAGGCCCAGGAAGCCAGAGATGATCAGGCAAAACAACTTGCCTTCATTCAGTCTGCCCTGGATAAAGCGGCAGTCGATAAGAAACGGGCTGAAGAAGACCGTAATGCAGCTGTAGCAGATAAAGAGCGGATACAGAAGGATCTGGCTATGCTGGAAGGTACGAAACAGCGTATGATGTCGACGATTCAGGCACTGGATAAACGCATACGCATGCTCAATGAAACGATGACCAATATTCGTGAAGGGACCGTCATGTTTCGTGTCGGTGAAGTCCTGGCCAGCTTTGTACTGACCGGAGGATTGAGCGAGCAGGAAACAAAGGAAGAATTTAGTCAGGCTATGAGTCAGACCAATACAATGATTTGCCGGTATTTGGGCATTACGGACGACAAAGCGGTGCTGCTGTATATTTCTCCAGATGAATTTAACGCTACTGTTCAGGCTCTGCAGCAGTCGGGGAAAGAGAAAAAGCTGCTTCGCGTCATTGCTGCTGGTAATATCATGGTTGGCGAACCAGCATTGGTTCATGTGGAAATGTATGATAATCGGCTCATTTATCATAAAGAAGATATTGTATACGAAATGAAGCTCAGTGCAGAAGAGATCAATGATAATCCGGAATTACAGGTCATGCGATTCCTTCATGAAGTCAATCTGAGAGCGCAGGCAAAAGGGCTGCTGCCCGATCCGCTGACCGGTAATGTCGGGGCTCTGACGGCAACGGAAATGTTCGATACGATTTCCCGTATTAAGAATAGTAATGGAGCCGACGTCATCCTGAGAGCCAGAGCATTGAATGATACTTATACGGCAGGTCCTCTCAGCATCGATATTGTTGTTGAACCAGCAGGCTTGTAGAGGAGTGATTTGATGATAGCTGCTATTGATCCGGGATCAGAAAAGACCGGCGTGGCATTGATAGACGAAAAGGGAAGCCTGATCTGCAAGGCTATTATCCCTACAGGTGAGCTGAAACAATGGCTGACCAGTACGTATAAAAAATGCGCGTTTTCGCATATTGTTATGGGAAACGGAACCAATCACAAACATCTCCAGCCTGTTGCCGAAGCATGGGCAAATCGGCAGGCTGGAGGCATTACGTTTTCTCTGATCGACGAAAATTACACGACTGTAGAAGGACGAAAATTATATTTTAAATATACACCGCGCCGGGGGTGGAGACGGTTTGTGCCGCTGGCTCTGCAATATCCGCCGGAGCCGGTAGATGATTTTGTGGCCTGGATTATTGGCCTTCGATATATTAAGACACAACAACATAAATAAGGAGGATGATATAATGATTGGTTATGGAATGCGCCTAATTGGCTTGGCGCTGGGAGCATTTATTTATACGATTGGCCTGGATGTATTTCTCGTTCCTAATCACGTTATCGACGGCGGTGTTGTCGGTCTGTCACTGATGGCATCAGAAATAACAGGAATCAGTTTCAGCGTTTTCATTATTGCTCTTAATATTCCCTTTTTCATTTTGGGATTCAGAAAAATTGGCTCCATCTTTACGTTATTATCCTTGTTTTCAGTCGTAGCCTTGTCTGTCTGGAGCCGGGTCATTCATTATGCCCCCGTTACATCGGATCCGTTTTTATCGACCATTTACGGCGGCATCATTATCGGCCTCGGCGTAGGCCTGATTATCCGCTGGGGCGGATCTCTGGACGGGACGGAAATCCTGGCAATCATTGCTGATAAAAAAACGCCCTTTTCTGTTGGTGAAATCATCATGTTTTTTAATTTGTTCATTCTGGGAGCATCTGGCTTTGTCTTCAGCTGGGACAGTGCCATGTATTCGCTGGTAGCCTATTTTATTGCCTATAAAATGATTGACATTGTAACCAATGGCCTGGATGAAATGAAAGGTATTCTTATCGTTACTTCGATGCACGAAGAAGTGGCTCACAGCATTACCCATGATATGGGCCGGGCCGTAACGCTGCTCAATGGAGAAGGTGCCTATAAGCGGGCAAAAACGATGGTGCTGTACTGCGTCGTATCCCGACTGGAAGTGACCAAAGTCAAGGAAGCAATTCACCGGGTAGATCCTCATTCCTTTGTGTCTATTTTTGATATTAACGAAGCTCAGGGCGGCCTGTTCAAACGGCGCGTATCACAGCACTGACAGGCGGCTCCTTGACATACGCGCAAGATTTGCTATTATATAAACTGATATGATTTACAGGCAATGTAAGATAAACAATGATTTTTAGTCTTTAGGAGGGTATATAGATGGCACAGTTGAATTTTAATATTGAAGACATATGCGGTACCTTATCGGAAAATAAAGATGGCTGGCGCAAGGAACTGACGTATATCAGCTGGAATAACCGGGCGCCTAAATTTGATCTTCGTTCATGGGATCCGGATTATCAGGCTATGACTAAAGGGATTACCCTGACGAAAGAAGAACTGGAAAAACTTCGCGACGTATTAAACGAAATGGATTTTGATAAATACTAAAGGAGTGTGAGTATGCTTTCTGCGATTCAATACCATGAATGAGACGAAAGCATACTTTTTTGCTTTTACTTGCAAAGATACAGGAAACATTATATAATCTCTAGTTGTATGTACTATTAGTACTTGGTAATAAACGTTAAGGTGATGAGATGGTTCGTATAGCAAGAGATAAGCGGCACGTTTTGCTGCAACAGAGAATCGAGCAGAACCCTTTTGTCAATGATGAAGAATTGGCAGAAGAGTTTTCTGTCAGTGTAGCGACGATCCGTTTGGATCGCATGGCTCTCGGCATACCGGAAATGCGAATTCGCATTAAGAAAAAAGCAGAAGCGGCGCAGCCTAAGACGAAACAGGACGGGTTTGTCGGTGAACTGGTAGAATGTTCCGTTGGCCATCGCGCGATTTCCATTATGACTGCAACTGAAGATATGGTCGATGAAGCCCATATTGTCCGTTCGCAGTGCCTGTATGCACAGGCCCATTCTCTGGCAAGAGCCGTTCTCCATTTGCCCGTGTCCATTACGGCTGTGGCAAATCTTAAATATAAACAGCCAGTCACTGTAGGTGACAAGCTTATTGCTGTGGCGGAAGTCATTCGCTGCCGCGCGCCGAAGTATTATGTATGGGTGAAAATACGAAAAAATGCGAAAGAAGTGTTTCGCACAAAGTTTATTATAGAATCTTTAGAATAATGGAGCGTATGTATGAAAATAGCAGTAGACGCCATGGGCGGCGATTACGCACCGGAGGAAATCGTACTAGGTGCGATTGATGCCGTCAAAGAGTATGAATTTGACGTCGTCTTAGTCGGCGATACAATACAAATTGAGGAAGTGCTGAACAAATATGGCTGGAAAGGCAATGCAAGACTGACTATTTCTCAGGCCAGTGAAGTGATTGGCATGGGAGAACATCCAGCGCAGGCTATTCGCAAGAAAAAAGACGCCTCCATTGTTGTGGCTACGCGCCTGCTGAAAGAAGGCCAATGTGATGCTGTAGTAGCCGCAGGAAGCACCGGCGCCGCTGTTACGGCAGCCCTGCTGGGGCTGGGACGAATTAAAGGTATTGAACGACCATGCATTGCTACGCCGCTGCCGTCTAAAAAAGGCATTACCGTCCTGTTAGATTCAGGAGCCAATGCCAACAGTAAGCCCAAGCATCTTGTCGAAGGGGCTATTATGGGCTATCATTATGCTAAGTACATTTTAGGTATTGAAAAGCCGTCTGTAGGACTTTTGAATATTGGTGAAGAAGCTTCCAAGGGAAATGAGCTGGCTCTGGCAACGTATCCGCTGCTGAAAAAGCTTAAAACCATTTCTTTCTATGGTAATGTAGAAGGACGAGATATTCCCAAGGGAACTGTTGATGTCGTCGTGTGCGACGGGTTTGTAGGCAATGTCATTTTAAAATTTGGTGAAGGCATGGCCATGTTTATTATCCGCCTAGTCAGAGAAAGGATCAGAAATGGCGGATTTCTTGCGAAATTAGGCGCCCTGGCAGTATATCCGGCACTGAAATCGCTGAAAAAACGACTTGATTTTACGGAATACGGCGGTGCGCCGCTGTTGGGAGTAAACGGCAGCTTTATTATCTGCCACGGAAGTTCAAAGGCCAAGGCAATAAAAAATGCGATTCGCGTTGCAGCAGAACTTGCACAGCAAGATGTGGTCGGTCATATTCGTAAAAGTATTGAGGAAGAAGAGGTAGAACAGTATGATAGTGAAAGCTAATGCAGGCGTACTGGGAACAGGGCACTATGTTCCTGAACGGGTCGTTACGAACGCCGATTTGGAAAAAATGGTCGATACGTCGGACGAGTGGATTCAGGAACGTACAGGCATTCGGGAACGTCATTTTGCTCCAGACGGTGTAAATACATCGGATATGTGCACTATTGCAGCCAAGCAGGCTCTGGATATGGCAGGACTTTCACCGGAAGAATTGGACATGATCATTGTCTGCACCTTGACTCCGGATATGACCATTCCTTCGACGGCATGTATTGTTCAGAAAAATATCGGCGCGAAAAATGCGGCTGTTTTTGATTTGTACGCTGCCTGCTCTGGATTTGCATACGGAGCTATTACGGCGACACAGTATATTCAGAGCGGCATGTGTAAAAACGTGCTGGTCATTGGCGCAGAAATTCTCAGCCGCTATATGGACTTTACGGACCGCAATACATGTGTCCTTTTCGGCGATGGTGCCGGTGCAGCCGTATTTGGCCAGGTTCCTGAAGGATATGGCGTCCTCGGCGCAGATATGGGCGCTGACGGAAACGGCGGGAAATACCTTAATATTCCTTCCAGCGGCGTAGCCATTCTTCCTACTGACGAAGCGAGAGCCAAACATTTGACCTATATTAAAATGGATGGCAAAGAAGTCTATAAATTTGCAGTCAAAGTCATGGGAAGAACGGCAGAAAAGGCCTTGACCCGCGCCGGCCTTTCCCATGAGGACATTGATTTGCTGATTCCGCACCAGGCAAATATCCGCATTATTCAGTCGGCAGCCAAGCGGCTGCATTTGCCGATGGACAAAGTATTTGTCAATATTCATAAATATGCCAATACATCAGGTGCTTCCATTCCCATTGCCATGGATGAAGCCAATCGCCAGGGCAGGATGAAGCGGGATGATATTGTGGTGCTTGCCGGATTTGGTGCCGGTCTGACCTGGGCCGGACTGGTCATGAAGTGGTATTAAACTATACATGCGAGGTGAAGGGACGATGAAAAAAGCATTTGTTTTTCCCGGACAGGGAGCGCAGAAAGTAGGCATGGTAAAAGACTTATATGATGCCTATGCCGTAGTCAGAGAACTGTTCGAAGAAGCTGATGATGCATTGGGATTTTCTTTGACAAAACTCTGTTTTGAAGGTCCTGATGAAGAGCTGATGAAAACGTATAATACACAGCCGGCTATTCTGACGGCCAGCACAGCATGTTGCCGTGTACTGGCTCAGGAAGGCCTGACTCCGGATATTGCCGCCGGTCACAGCTTAGGCGAATACTCTGCACTCGTCGCTGCTGGATCGCTGTCCTTTGCGGATGCCGTTCGTACGGTCCGGCTTCGCGGGCAGTTCATGCAGGAAGCAGTACCCCTTGGCGAAGGCAGCATGGCTGCTATTTTGGGGCTGGACGACGATACAATCAAAGAAATCTGTGCCCGTATTTCAGCAGAAGGCGGCGTAGTCCAGGCCGTTAATTTCAACTGCCCCGGCCAGACGGTTATTGCCGGAACGGCAAAGGCTGTTGAAACCGCTGTCGGTCAGCTGAAGGAAGCCGGTGCCAAGCGTGCGGTCCTTCTGCATGTCAGTGCCCCTTTCCACAGCAGTCTCATGGAACCGGCTGCAAAACGGCTTGCCGAAGTACTGGATACGCTGACGATATCTGATGCCAAGATTCCTGTTGTCGCCAACGTGGACGGTAAAATTGAAACGGCAGCCAGTGCGATTAAGGCATCGCTGGTTAAACAGGCAGCCAGCCCTGTATTATGGGTGGCCTGCACGAAGACCATGCAGACTTTTGGTGCTGAAGCGTTTGTGGAAGTAGGTCCGGGAAAGACGTTGTGCGGATTTAACCGTAAAATTGACCGGTCGATTCACAGCGAAAACGTAGAAGATATAGCATCCTTGAAGAAAACACTTGAATTTTTCCAGGGGGTTCGATAAAATGCTTTTAACAGGTAAAACTGCGATTGTTACTGGCGGTTCCCGTGGTATAGGCCGGGCCATTGCCGTTGCCTTGGCTGCCGAAGGCGCCAATGTGGCTGTCATATACGCCGGTAATACGGCTGCAGCGGAAGAAACGCTGAATCTCATTACAGAACAGGGGGGCCGGGCTGTTTCCCTGCAGTGTGACGTCTCTGACAGCGCTGCTGTTGCTGATATGGTCAAAGCGGTAAAAGAACAGTTTGGCACCATTGATATTCTCGTCAATAATGCCGGTATTACCCGGGATGGACTGCTCATGCGCATGAAGGAAAGTGACTGGCAGGCTGTCATTGATACGAATTTAACGGGTACATTTTACTGCACAAAGGCTGTTACTAAATGGATGATGAAGCAGCGCAGCGGCTCCATTATCAATATTACGTCTGTTGTAGGACAGACAGGTAATGCCGGACAGGCTAACTATGCAGCTGCCAAGGCAGGCGTCATTGGCTTTACCAAATCGGTTGCTAAAGAACTGGCGTCGCGGAATATACGGTCCAATGCCGTAGCTCCTGGCTGTATTGCAACCGATATGACAGCTGTGCTGGGAGAAGATGTCATAGACGGTATGGTTAGAAATATTCCCTTAGGGCGTGTAGCCCAGCCGGAAGAAGTTGCTAAAGCCGTCGTCTTCTTAGCATCAGAAAATGCCAGTTATATTACCGGCCAGGTCCTCAATGTGGACGGCGGCATGGTAATGTAAATATAGGATATATACTCCAGTGAAAGGGGGTGAATTGGAAATGAGCGAAGAAGCTACTTTTGAAAAAGTAAGAGACATCGTTGTAGAACAGCTCGGCGTTGACGAAAAAGAAGTCAAAATGGACGCTGCTTACATCGATGATTTAGGCGCTGATTCCTTGGATATCGTTGAATTGATCATGGCTTTCGAAGAAGAATTCAATGTCGAAATCCCTGATGATGTTGCAGAAAAAATCAAAACTGTTAAAGATACAGTTGAGTACATCGAAAAGGAAAAAAAAGCGTAAGTGCGCAATAAGAGCCGTATGGGGGAGCGAGGTGCTTCCTCCACACGGTGTCTTGAATGGAGGAAAACATAGTGAAGCTGCCAGAATTGAAAATAGGTAAGCTTGTAGCAAAGGTGCCAATCGTCCAGGGCGGCATGGCAATTCGGCTATCCACGGCCCGATTGGCTGCAGCAGTAGCCAACGAAGGGGGTATTGGTCTTATTGCAGCTTCTGGCATGCCCTTTGATGAATTGCGATATGAAATACAACTGGCCAGAAAATTGGCTCCTCATGGAATAATAGGCATAAATGTAATGGTTGCGGCCCGGGAATTTCAGGGGATCGTAACGACTGCAATTGAAGAAGGAATCGATCTAGTTGTGGCAGGAGCAGGTTTTTCCCGTGACATGTTTGCCTGGGGAAAAGCCAGTGGTACGCCTATTGTGCCCATTGTATCTTCTGCTAAACTAGCTAAAATATCCCAATCCCTGGGTGCGGCTGCCGTTATCGTTGAAGGGGCAGAAGCAGGCGGGCATCTGGGAACCAATCGCTCGAGCCGGATTATTGTGCCGGAAGTTCGGGCAGCTGTTTCTATTCCGGTCATTGGTGCCGGCGGCGTGCTGCACGGTGAAGATATTGCCGAAATGCTTCGGCTCGGTGCAAATGGTGTGCAAATGGGCAGCCGTTTTGCTGCCAGTGTGGAATCCAATGGTGCTGACGAGCTGAAAAAAGTATATTTGCGGGCAAATAATCCGGAAGATTTTATTCTGGTTCACAGTCCAGTCGGTCTTCCCGGACAGGCTATACGGACACCCTTTTCAGAACGGATCTTGCTGGGCAAAGCACCTGCTCCGGATCACTGCGATCAGTGTCTGAAAAAATGCAGTCATAAATACTGCATTATCCGGGCCCTGACCAGAGCGCAGCAGGGCGATGTGGAAACAGGCTTAGTGTTCTCCGGCAGGAGAATGCAGGAAATACACGACATTCTGCCGGTTAAAGACATATTTGCATATCTTAAACGTGAAATGGATGAAATTCCCGAATAACTCACGGCTTAATTTTTAATAATGAGGTGAAGAATTTGGAAAAACGTGTAGTGATTACAGGTTTAGGTGTCATTTCCCCTGTCGGCATTGGTAAAGACGAATTCTGGAATGCCCTGGTAAGCGGTACGAACGGTATCGGTCCGATTACGCATTTCGACGCAACAGAATACGCTGCCCGCATTGCCGGTGAAGTCAAAAATTTTGAACCTGCTGACTATGGCATTGACAGAAAAGAAGCACGGCATATGGATCCGTCTACCCAGTATGCCGTAGCAGCGGCAAAATTGGCTCTTGACGATTCAAAACTCAACCTGGATGAAGAAGACCGTGATCGTATTGGTACGATTGTCGGCACTGGCATTGGCGGTATGGAAACGCTGCATAATCTGTACAAAGGCCTGTTTGCGAAAGGTCCGAGCCGCGTAAATCCTTTTGTTGTTCCCAAAATGATTGCGAACATGGCTTCCGGTCAGGTATCGATTACGTTTGGTCTGAAGGGACATTGTGCCAGCGTCGTGACAGCCTGTGCAACAGGCACTAACTCTATTGGCGATGCCTATCGCATGATTCAGCGCGGCGAACTCGATGCTGCTGTTGCCGGCGGTACAGAAGCAGCCGTTTCTCCCGGTGCTGTTGCCGGCTTTGCTGCCATGAAGGCACTCAGCACGAGAAATGACGATCCGGCTCATGCATCGCGTCCTTTTGATAAAGACCGCAATGGCTTTGTTATGGGCGAAGGCTCCGGTATTGTTGTTCTGGAAGAACTGGAACATGCAAAACGGCGGGGCGCACATATTTACTGTGAAATTGGCGGATATGGCAGCAATGCTGACGCCTATCATATTACGGCGCCGGCACCTGAAGGAATTCAGCAGGCAAAATGCATGAAACTGGCCGTCGATGACGCTGGTCTGCAGCCGGAAGATGTGCAGTATGTCAATGCCCATGGCACGTCTACCCATTTAAATGATTTGAATGAATCCAAAGCGATTGTCCGCGTTTTCGGCGATCATGCCAAAGATATGCTGGTCAGCTCGACAAAATCGATGACCGGTCATTTGCTCGGTGCTGCTGGTGCTGTTGAAGCCATTGCCTGCGCCATGACGATTGAAACGGGCACTGTACATCCTACGATTAATTTTGTAGAAGCAGAAGATGAACTGAAAGACTTGGGACTGAACTATGTGCCAGGCAAGGCTGTGAAAGCCGATGTTACCGTAGCCATTTCCAATTCTTTTGGGTTTGGCGGACACAATGCGACGCTGTTGTTCAAGAAATACGCCGAATAATATAAGAATTGAGAAGATAGTGTGAATGAATACGGATAGAAAAAAACAGCTAGAAAAATTTATCGGCGTGTTAGGTCTTCCCTCTTTTCATAATTTGCTGATCCTGGATCAGGCGCTTACTCACTCTTCCTATGCCAATGAAAATAAGGCAAAACACGGATACTATAATGAACGCCTGGAATTTTTAGGCGATGCCATACTGGATCTGGTCGTAGGTGAGTATCTGTTCTTGCAATATCCCCATATGCCGGAAGGCGAACTTTCCAAAGCAAGGGCAAGCGTCGTCAGCGAAGCGCCCCTTGCGGCGGTATGCGCTAAATTTGGCATGGGTGAGTATATTCTTCTGGGAAAGGGAGAATCTGCTTCTGGCGGGCGTATGCGGGCCAGTATTCTGGCTGATGCCTTTGAAGCCGTAGTAGGAGCCTTATACATTGATTCATCGTATCAGGAAGCGCAGAAATTTATTCTCCATCAGCTGAAGGATTACCTGGCGTTGGTGGCCAGCGGTGATTACGGCAAAGATTATAAAACGCTGTTTCAGGAATTTGTTCAGCGTGACGGTGAACAGCACATATCCTATCGCTTATGTCGTGAAGAAGGTCCCGACCACGATAAGACGTTTTATATGCAAGTCGTTGTGAATGGCCTAGTATTAGGTGAAGGATCGGGAAAATCGAAAAAAGGAGCGGAACAGCATGCCGCTCATGAAGCATTAAAGCAATTACATGCCCTGTAAAGGATGTGGCGTACTGCCACATCCTTTTTCATATAGAGGTGATACGGTGAAAACGTCTATTATACCTGTCTTTATTCCCCATATTGGCTGTCCTCATCGCTGCATCTTCTGCAATCAATGGCAGATTACAGGTACCCATGCCGTTCCTGATGGAGAAAGTGTTGCCCAACAGATTCAGGCTTATACTGGAAACGGCCAGGGACAGCGGCACTGGGAAGTGGCATTTTATGGAGGAACCTTCACAGCCATACCGCCGGCATTGCAGGAAGAACTGCTGCAGGCTGCGGCGAAGGCGCTGCAGCGCGGACGCATTCAGGCCATCCGCTGTTCGACCCGTCCTGACTGCATTGACGTGCCGGTTTTGAAGCGGCTCCAGCAGTATGGTCTAACCTTGGTGGAACTAGGCGTACAGTCTATGGATGACCAGGTACTGAAGCATGCACGTCGCGGACATACGGCAGCACAGGTCGTCAAAGCGACGGCTCTGCTGCGGGAATTTGGCTTTTCTGTAGGACATCAGCTCATGCCGGGGCTGCCAGGAGAGGACTGGAACAGTCTGGTGGCGACGACGGAGGCCGTTTGCCGCATGAAACCGGATATAGCCCGTATTTACCCAGTAGCTGTCATTGACCATACAGAATTGGCTGAGCAGTACCGCAGCGGAACGTATCAGCCTTTATCGATTCACGAAGGAGTCGTCCGGGCAGCCTATATGAAACAGGCCTTTGTCCAGAAAGGAATACGCTGTATCCGTACAGGACTGCAAGCTACTGCTGACTTAGATGACGGCATACAGGTCCTGGCCGGTGCGTATACGCCGGCTATGGGAGAACTGGTCGATACGCGCCGGTATCGCCTGCTTTTGTTTTCCCTTTTAGATACCCTTTCCAGCAGTACCATCGTTATTTCGTATCATCGCCGCGATACGTCCCGGGTCAGAGGCTATCATAATGTGACGGTAAAACTTGCGGCTCTGCGGTATGAGCAGCCTATATGCTGGCAGGAAGACAATACGCTTCCTGTCGGAACGGTTGGTATTTCCTGCGGTCCCCTGCAGTGGCAGATGATAGCCGATGAAGGGACGATACATCCTGTAGGATACTAAAAAGCGAGAGAGTTTCTGCATACAGAAATACTCTCTCGCTGACTGACATAATAAAAGACCTAGATAAACGTTTCAGGCTCAGCACGGCGACTGAAATGCTCTTCTAACTGCCGTTTATGGAACAGGTATGTTTCGTCATCATAGTAGCGTGCTCCTGTCGGACAGGCTTTGACACAGGCACAGCACTTGATGCAAAAACTCGTATAACTATGATAGTCCGGCGCAATAGCTCCCATAGGACAGACTGCGGCACAGATACCGCAGTTTGTACAGGCATCGCTTACTTTGGGAAAGACGCGGCTGATTTTCTGGTGGCCCCCGTCTTTGGTCTGCGGCACCATATAGGGGCGGTATGGAATATTCCCTTTTACAGCTGCAGGCGTGCGGAAACGGTTGTTTTCAATGGCACTGGCTGCTGTTCCGGCAAAGGAACGGACCACGTTGAGATCCTGCGCATCGGGCCTGCCTCCGCCCAGGGTACGGGAAAAGGAATGTTCGCCAATAAAGGCGCCGCCGCCAATGGTATGAATCATGGCCGATTCCATCAGATCGCGCAGCTCTATTAGGGCATCATCATAATTGCGGTTGCCGTATACGACGATGGGAATCCCCATGGCGCCATTTCCGGCTATGCCGTTTAAAAATTTCAGCAGCACATTGGGAACTCTGCCGGCATATACGGGGACGCCGAGAATAACCAGGTCACTGCCGGAAAAGCAGAGCGGCTCTTTCCGTTCGGCAGGCAGCGTAAAGCTGCGCAATTTCCAGGGAATGTTCAGGATACGGGACATTTCCTGAGCAAGGGTAGTGCAGATAGTTCGAGTCGTTCCAGTAGGACTGAAATAGGCAGTATGAATATGGGAAATAGACATGATGGCACTCCTTTCAGGGAATATGTGAATACTGTCGCATGTGTATATGTATAGTGTACCATATTCCTGTCAGAACGGCCATATAAGACGGATATTCTGGCAGTCGCACATGACCAGATGATATAGGGTAAAATAGAAGCAGCGCCGGAAAAGATTCTGTAAATACTTGTAAAATATGATATAATAAATGCTAATGGAAACGAACAGCTAACGGGCATAGGCTGACTGGTACTGTGCAGTCATGCTCTTTTTCTATGACGAATTATTGGAGGATCGATTACCTATGGCAAGAGTGAAACTAACAGAAACTGTACTTCGTGACGGGCATCAGTCTATTGCGGCTACGCGTATGCGTCTGCGGCAGATGCAGCCCGTACTGGAAGCGATGGATGAAATTGGCTATAACGCTCTGGAATGTTGGGGCGGCGCTACCTTCGACACATGTATGCGTTTCTTAGATGAAGATCCGTGGGAACGGTTGCGGACGCTGAAAAAATATGTGAAAAAGACACCGCTCCAAATGTTATTCCGCGGTCAGAATATTCTGGGATACCGCCATTATGCTGACGACGTCGTCTATGAATTCGTAAATCGGGCCGTCGATAACGGAATCGACATTATCCGTGTATTCGATGCCTTAAATGACCCGCGAAATCTGGAATCGTCCATTAAAGCGGCGAAAGATACGAAGTCTGTTCACGTTCAGGGCGCCATTGTCTATACGATCAGCCCCATTCATACGATGGAATCTTTTACCAAAGTTGCCATGGAACTTCAGCAAATGGGCGTCGACTCTCTGTGCATCAAGGATATGTCCGGC
>NZ_CATWFF010000043.1 GCF_958350005.1 uncultured Megasphaera sp.
TGTTTAACCTCCGTTTTCAACATGCGACCGGCCAATTAGAAAATCCAATGCGTATTCGCGAAGTCAAAAAGACGATCGCTCGCATCAAAACGGTACAGCGTGAAGCAGAACTGAAAGCGCAAGCGTAACAACGCAGTGAATTGGAATCTAAAAGGAGGTCACAAGCACAGATGGAAAGAAATGAACGGAAAATTCGCGTAGGTAAAGTTGTCAGCGATAAAATGGATAAAACCGTTGTTGTTGCTGTTGAATACAAGACGCAGCATAAGCTGTATAAAAAACCGATTATCTCGACAGTAAAGTTCAAAGCACATGATGAAAAGAACGAATGCCATGTCGGCGATATCGTCCGCATTGAAGAAACTCGTCCCCTGTCCAAACAGAAACATTGGCGTGTTGTTACAATCGTAGAAGCAGCTAAATAAGCTTGAATTAATTTAGGAGGTTTAGCCATGATTCAGCAAGAAACTATGTTGAATGTTGCCGATAACACTGGCGCCAAAAAGATTTTGTGCATTCAAGTCATGGGCGGCTCATATCGTAAATATGGCAACATTGGTGATATCATTACTGCATCTGTAAAAGATGCATCACCCGGTGGCGTTGTCAAGAAAGGCGACGTAGTAAAGGCTGTTATCGTTCGTTCGAAAAAAGGATTGCGCCGCGTTGACGGTTCGTACATCCGTTTTGATGAAAATGCAGCAGTTGTAATCAATAATGATAAAAGCCCGAAAGGCACTCGTATTTTTGGGCCGGTTGCCAGAGAATTGCGTGATAAAGACTTCATGAAGATTATCTCCCTGGCTCCGGAAGTATTATAAGCGGAGGAGGTGTTCTCAATGGGTAAAATGCACGTAAAAACAGGCGATACGGTCATCGTAATCGCTGGTAAAGAAAAAGGCAAAAAAGGCAAGGTTATTGCAACATTTCCGAAAAAAGACCGTGTCGTTGTAGAAGGCCTTAACCTGGTTAAGCGCCACACGAAACCTAGCCAGAGCAATCCTCAAGGCGGCATTATTACGAAAGAAGCGGCTATTCACGTTTCCAACGTTATGCTCGTAGATCCTGAAAGCGGCAAGCCGACTCGCGTTAAAATGGTTCAGCAGGCCGATGGTACGAAAGTTCGTACTGCCGTTAAGAGCGGCAAAGCTATCTAACTTGTAGAAGGGAGGCCCTTGAGAGTGTCCAGATTAAAAGATAAATATTTTTCTGAAGTCGTAAAAGGCTTGCAGGAAAAACATAATTATAAAAATGTAATGCAGGTTCCGAAGCTTACGAAAGTCGTCATCAACATGGCTGTCGGTGAAGCTGTTACCAACTCCAAAGCGTTGGATGCTGCTGTAAACGACATGACGATCATTTCCGGTCAGAAACCGATCATTACGAAAGCTAAAAAATCCATTGCAGCATTTAAAATTCGTGAAGGTATGAACCTTGGCTGCAAAGTAACGCTCCGTGGTGAACGGATGTATGAATTCCTCGATAAACTGATGAATTTGGCTCTGCCCCGCGTTCGTGACTTCCATGGTGTCAGTGCTACTGGCTTTGATGGCCGCGGCAACTATACACTGGGATTGAAAGAACAGCTCATATTCCCGGAAATCGAATATGATCAGGTCGATAAAGCACGCGGCATGGACATCACCATCGTTACGACAGCACAGACGGATGAAGAAGGCCGTGACATGCTGAAGCTGATGGGAATGCCGTTTGAAAAGTAATTAAGGAGGATACATATACATGGCAAAGAAATCTATGCTTGAACGTGAAAAGAAACGTGAAAAAATGGTTGCCCGCTATGCCAAGCTTCGCGCTGAATTAAAAGCAAAAGGCGACTATGAAGCGCTTTCCAAGCTGCCGGCCAATGCATCTCCGGTACGCCTGCACAATCGTTGCAAAGTAACCGGCCGTCCTCACGGTTATATGCGTAAATTTGGCATCTGCCGTATTACATTCCGTGAACTGGCTTATAAAGGACAAATTCCTGGCGTTAAAAAAGCCAGCTGGTAAATGTATTTTACGAAGGGAGGTTTTTAGATTATGGCAATGACCGATCCGATTGCGGATATGCTTACGAGAATCCGTAACGCCAATTCGGCATATCATGAAAAAGTAGAAATGCCTGCTTCCAAACTGAAAGCCGCTGTGCTGGAAATTTTAAAAGAAGAAGGCTTCGTTAAGAATTATGAATCCGTAAACGAAGGCAAAACGCTGAAAGTTACGTTAAAATATGGTTCTAATAAAGAAAAAGTAATTACCGGCATTAAGAGAATTTCTAAACCTGGTCTGCGTGTGTACGCTGGCAAAGAAGAACTGCCGCGCGTTCTCGGCGGTTTGGGAATCGCTGTTATTTCTACGTCTAAAGGTGTTATGAGCGATAAAAAAGCTCGTAAACTTGGTTTGGGCGGCGAAGTTATCGCATACGTCTGGTAAATTTTTGGAGGTGTCAATATGTCTCGAGTAGGTAGAATGCCTATTGATATCCCGGCAGGCGTAAACGTCAACCTTAATGGCCAGGTTATTACCGTAAAAGGTCCGAAAGGTGAACTGACACGTACGCTGCACCAGGATATGAAAGTTACAGTTGCTGATAACGTCATCACTGTAGAACGTCCGTCTGACGATAAAGATCATCGTGCACTGCACGGTTTGACTCGCGCCCTCATTGCCAATATGGTAAAAGGCGTTACAGAAGGATTTAAGAAAGAATTGGAAATTGTCGGCGTTGGTTACAGAGCCCAGATGAAAGGCAAAAAACTTGCTTTGACTCTTGGTTTCTCTCATCCCCTGGAACTGGAAGCACCGCAGGGTGTTACCATTGCATGCCCGAGCGCTACGCAGATCGTAGTTTCCGGTGCTGACAATGAAGTTATTGGTGAATTTGCCGCCAAGATTCGCAAATACCGTCTGCCTGAACCGTATAAAGGAAAAGGTATTCGATATGCTGGCGAACATGTTCGTCGTAAAGCCGGTAAAGCTGGCACGAAAAAATAAGTAACGTAGCGTGATTATAGAAAGGAGTGAATTCCTTGAAATCCAGTAAAAATGCAATTCGTTTAAAACGTCATTGGCGTTTGCGTAAGCACATTAACGGCACGGCAGAACGTCCCCGTCTGAACGTATTCCGTAGCCTTTCCAATATTTATGCTCAGATTATCGACGATCAGCAGGGCGTAACTTTGGTTTCCGCAAGTTCCTTGGATAAGGAAATTAAAGCTCAGAACGTGAGCGGCGGTAATGCTGAAGGTGCTAAACTGGTCGGTGCTCTGGTAGCAAAACGTGCTCTTGAAAAGGGCATTACGACGGTCGTATTTGACCGCGGCGGTTATATTTATCATGGCCGTGTAGCTACGCTGGCAGAAGCAGCTCGTGAAGCTGGCTTGAAATTCTAATCAAGGAGGAAATAACACATGGCAAAAGTCGACCATGCAGGTCTCGAATTACAAGAAAATGTCGTATTCATTAACCGTGTTGCTAAGGTAGTTAAAGGCGGCCGTCGTTTTTCCTTCAGTGCATTGGTTGTTGTTGGTGACGGCAACGGCCGAGTAGGCGCAGGATTGGGGAAAGCCGGCGAAGTTCCTGAAGCAATTCGTAAAGGCGTTGAAGACGCTAAGAAACATTTGGTTTCCGTTTCTTTGAAAAATGGTTCTATTCCCCATCCGGTTACGGGTATTTTCGGAGCAGGTCAGGTATTCCTGAAACCGGCTGCTGAAGGTACTGGCGTTATTGCTGGCGGCCCTGTACGTGCCGTATTGGAATTGGCCGGCGTACGCAACATCCTGACGAAATCCATTGGTTCTTCCAACCCGAACAACATGGTTCAGGCGACGATCGAAGGCTTGAGCCGCTTGAAGGATGTTAATAAAGTGGCTGAACTCCGTGGTAAAACTGTAGAAGAAATTTACGGTTAATAAGGGAGGATACACAAGATGGCTCAAGTAAAAGTTACGCTCGTAAAGAGTTTGGCAGGTCGTCCTGGCGATCAGCGTGCAACGGTTGCTGCACTCGGTCTGCATAAGACGAACTCCAGCGTTGTAAAAGAAGTTACCCCGCAGATTAAAGGGATGCTTCATAAAGTAGAACACTTGGTAAAAGTAGAAGAAATATAATATAATATAGAAGGAGGTGCGCTGAATTGAAACTTCATGAAATGACAATTGTTCCTGGTTCCAAGAAAAAACGTAATCGCGTAGGCCGCGGTATTGGTTCCGGCAACGGCAAAACTGCCGGCAAAGGCATGAAAGGCCAGCTTTCCCGTAGCGGCGGCGGCAAACGTCCGGGCTTTGAAGGCGGCCAGATGCCATTGTATCGGTTGCTTCCAAAACGGGGCTTTAAAAATATCTGGGCCAAACAGTATGCAGAAATTAACGTATCTGTATTGAATCGCTTTGAAAACGGCACGACTGTTGATCCGGTTGCATTGGTAGAAGCCGGTATTCTTAAAAATGTCTGCGATGGTGTTCGTGTACTCGGCAATGGTGAATTGGAAAAATCCCTTACTGTTGTAGCACAGGGCTTCACGAAATCGGCGCAGCAAAAAATTGAAGCAGCTGGTGGTAAAGTAGAGGTGATCTAAGGTGTTAGAGAACATCCAGAATGTGCTGAACGTTCCGGAGTTCCGGAAACGGGCAGTCTTCACCTTAATCATGTTCATCATTTTCAGACTAGGTGTCCATATCCCTGTTCCAGGGGTAGACGCCTCAGTCATTGAAAATCTCTTCAGCAGCGGCAACTTATTTGGTCTGTTGGATTTGTTTTCCGGCGGTGCTCTGAGCAAGTTTTCTATTCTGGCCATGAGTATTACGCCATACATCAACGCGTCCATTATTATGCAGCTGCTTACCTCGGTTGTGCCTACGTTTGAACAGTGGGCAAAAGATAATCAGGACGGCCGTGAAAAGATTCAGAAAGTTACACGGTACGGAACAGTTGTTCTCGGGTTTATTCAGGCGATTGCCATGAGTTATGCCCTGAAAGTGAACAACGCCCTGATCAATGACAGTTGGTTTATGGTACTGATGGTAGCTGTGATTTTGACAGCCGGCACGTGCTTCCTCATGTGGCTTGGCGATCAGATTACAGCCGGCGGTATTGGCAATGGTATTTCACTGATCATCTTTGCCGGCATCGTTGCCCGGTTCCCAGACGGATGTATGACTGTGTACAAATATGTCCAGGCCGGATCCATTAATATCTTTCAGGTAGTATTGTTTGCCTTGATTGCGCTCTTCATGATCATCGTGGTCATTGAAGTGACACAGGGACAGAGACGCGTAGCGGTCCAGTATGCAAAGAGGATTGTCGGACGTAAAATGTACGGCGGTCATTCTACGCATATTCCCTTAAAAGTAAATCAGGCCGGCGTCATTCCCATCATCTTTGCTTCGTCTGTACTGATGTTTCCGATTACGATTGCACAGTTTGTGCAGAATGAAACAATTCAGTGGATTGCAAGCTGGTTTGCATGGGGCACCGTTACCAATACGGTTGCGTACGCTATTCTGATTATTTTCTTCACCTATTTTTATACAGCAATTTCACTGAATATCCCACAGCTTACGGAAAACATGCAGAAGTACGGCGGATTTATTCCTGGGATTCGTCCCGGTCAGCCAACGGCCATGTATATCGACAAGATCATGACCCGCATTACCTTAGCTGGTGCGTTTTTCTTGGCCTTTATTGCTATTCTGCCGAATTTCATCGGCTGGATTACAGGCATTGAAGGCGTGTATTTCGGTGGAACGGCGCTGCTTATCGTTGTTGGCGTTGCCATCGATACGATGAAGCAGGCAGAATCACTGGTCCTGAATAGACAGTATCAGGGATTTATGAAGTGATAGGGGGTACGAGATAAATGTACATTCTGTTAATGGGGCCTCCCGGTGCCGGCAAAGGCACACAGGCCGAACGGTTAATTGAAAAATATGGCATTCCGCAGATTTCCACAGGTGATATGTTCCGGGCAGCTGTAAAGGAACAGACTCCCCTGGGATTGGAAGCCAAGAAGTACATGGATAACGGCCAGCTCGTTCCGGATGCAGTTACGGTTGGTATTGTCAGAGAACGTCTGGCAAAGGATGACTGCAAAAAAGGATTCATTCTTGATGGCTTTCCGCGCACGACATCACAGGCTGTGTCCCTGGACGCTATTTTAAGCGATTTGGGAATTAAACTGGATGGTGTTGTCAACATTTCCGTTCCTGATGATGAACTCATTAAGCGGACGACAGGTCGCCAGATCTGCCGCTCCTGCGGTGCGACGTACCATGTTTCGTTCAAGCCGTCCAAAGTGCCGGGAGTCTGCGATAAGTGCGGCGGCGAGCTGTATCAGCGCGATGATGATAAAGTTGAAACCGTAAAAAAACGGCTCGAAGTATATGCTGCTCAGACCAAACCGCTTATTGATTACTACAAAAACTCGAATTTGTATATTGAAATAGACGGCAAACAGGGAATGGAAAAAGTATTCCAAGATATTGTTGCCAGTCTTGAAAAGAGAAAATAAGAATGATTATTTTAAAATCTAAACGGGAAATTGAGTATATTCGTGAAGCTGGCCGCATTACTGCCAATGCTCTGCAGTTGATGAAAAAGCTGGCCAAACCGGGTGTTACCACAGGTGAGCTGGATCAGCGATGCGAAGAATACATCCGCAGTTGCGGAGCATTTCCAAGCTGCAAGGGCTATTATGGATTTCCGGCAACGATTTGTGCAAGTGTGAACGAAGAAGTTGTCCATGGGATTCCTGGCCGCCGCAAGCTGAAAGATGGAGATATAATCAGCATTGATTTAGTAGTAAACAAAAATGGCTATCATGGAGATTCAACAGTGACCATTCCTGTAGGTCACGTCGATCCGGCGACTCTCCAGCTTCTCAAGGTGACAGAAGAATGTCTCTATAAGGGCATTGAACAGGCAGTAGTAGGAAATCACTTGGGTGATATCGGCCATGCCGTACAGGCTTATGCCGAATCATTTGGATATGGTGTTGTCCGTGATTATGTAGGTCACGGTATTGGCACAGACATGCACGAAGAACCGGAAGTTCCCAATTACGGCATTGCCGGACATGGGGAATTGCTGGAAGCAGGCATGGTGCTGGCTATTGAACCGATGATCAACATGGGGACAGAACGGGTTAAGCAGCTGAAAAACGGCTGGACTGTCGTTACGCTTGACAAAAAGCCGGCTGCCCACTTTGAACATACCGTCGCCATTACGGAAAACGGTCCGGAAATCCTGACTTTGCCGGAATGATGGAGCCCATGGAAATGTCTGTTTACACAGTCGTTAAAAGTTGTGCAGGCAGAGATAAAAATGGTCTGTACATCGTTGTCGGCAAACTGGATTATCCCTATGTATGGATTGCTGACGGTAGAAAATACAGCTTGGATAAGCCGAAGAAGAAAAATTGCCGGCATCTCCAGAAAGTGGGAACGAACGTATTCGATAGTGGTGCAGGTTCCCTGAAGCTCAGCAACGAATGGATACGAGCTGCTGTGAACCAGGCCAGGATGAAATTGACCAGGGAGGATACACATGTCTAAGGAAGATGTCATTGAAGTAGAAGGCGTCGTCGTGGAAGCGCTGCCAAACGCCATGTTTAAAGTAAAGTTGGAAAATGAGCATATCGTGCTGGCTCATGTCTCCGGTAAAATGCGGATGAACTTTATCCGTATCCTGCCCGGTGACAGAGTAACGATGGAATTGACACCGTATGATCTGAATCGCGGTCGTATTACGTACCGCTTCAAGTAAGATTGTTCACGCAGGAGGGTAATTATGAAGGTAAAACCGTCAGTTAAAAGAATTTGTGAAAAATGCAAGATCATTAAACGCAAAGGCCGTGTAATGGTTATTTGCGAAAATCCGAAACATAAACAGAAACAGGGTTAATAGACAGGAGGTGGATGAATAGATGGCACGTATAGCCGGTGTGGATTTACCACGTGATAAACGAGTTGAAATTGGTTTGACTTACATTTTAGGTATTGGTCTTTCTTCTTCCCAGCAGATTCTGGCGAAGACTGGCGTAAACCCGGATACCCGCGTTCGCGATTTGACGGAAGACGAAGTACAGAAAATTCGTGAAGTCATCGGTTCTGATTATAAAGTTGAAGGCGATCTTCGCCGCGACACAGCACTCAACATCAAACGCCTGATCGAAGTTAATTCGTATCGCGGCAAACGTCATCGCGCAGGTCTTCCCGTTCGCGGTCAGCGCACCAAGACCAATGCACGTACGCGTAAAGGTCCGAGAAAAGCTGTAGCAGGTAAGAAGAAATAAGATTCTTTAAGTAAGGAGGGAAACGATTTTGGCTAAGAATGTCAGAAGCAATAAAAGAAAAGAAAAGAAACATGTAGAATCGGGTGCAGCTCATATTCGTTCTACATTTAACAATACGATTGTTACGATCAGCGATGCAAAGGGAAATGCTCTGTCCTGGGCAAGTGCAGGCGGTCTCGGTTTCCGTGGTTCCCGTAAAAGCACGCCGTTTGCCGCACAGATGGCTGCTGAACAGGCTGCAAAAGCTGCTATGGAATACGGCCTTCGTCAGGTTGAAGTTTTCGTCAAAGGCCCTGGATCCGGTCGTGAAGCCGCAATTCGTGCTTTGCAGGCAGCTGGTCTCGAAGTTAACTCCATTAAAGACGTTACTCCTATCCCGCATAATGGCTGCCGTCCGCCGAAACGCAGACGCGTATAAGAGATACCAACCAAGTTGTTTTGATTCTGGAATGGGAGGATTTTCCTGATGATTGATGATAACAAATTTAAAGTAAAAACCGTTGACAGAAGCGACGACGGTACGTATGGAAAATTCGTATGCGAACCTCTCGACAGGGGGTACGGAATCACATTGGGCAATA
This sequence comes from uncultured Megasphaera sp., assembly GCF_958350005.1. Classification (GTDB taxonomy): domain Bacteria; phylum Bacillota; class Negativicutes; order Veillonellales; family Megasphaeraceae; genus Megasphaera. Next base: position 8,872 of record NZ_CATWFF010000043.1, read on the forward strand.
GTTTGCGGCGCGTCCTCTTATCGTCACTGGATGGCGTAGCAATCACCTCTATTAAAATCGACGGCGTATTGCATGAGTTTTCGACGTTACCTGGGGTTCGGGAAGACATTTCAGAAATCATTCTGAACCTGAAACAGCTTAGTCTGAAATTCACGCGCGACGAAATCGACGAAATGGATATTACGGTTGATGTCTCTGGTGAATGCGAATTTACCGCAAAAGATCTTGATGTAAACTCAGACATAGAAATTTTAAACCCGGAACTTCATATTGCAACGCTGGATACGGATGGACATATTCACATGCAGTGTCACATTGAACGCGGCAAAGGCTATGTTCCATCGACGAAGAATAAGAAAGATACCGATGTTATTGGTGTCATTCCCATTGATTCGATTTTTTCGCCTATTGTCCGTACCAATTACGAAGTTGGCAATATTCGGGTCGGCAACGAAATGGATTATGATTCGTTGACGCTGGAAGTGAAGACAGATGGCAGCATTGCCGCTGAAAACGCATTGGCTAAAGCCGCCTCCATTATGGTAAGTTATTTGGATTACTTCCAAAAGATCGCTTCTGATCCGGCAGCCAATGAAGCATTGGCACCCTTTACGACACCAGATGGAGAAGAACCGGAAGAACCGGAAGGTCCTGAACTCAGCCAGGTTAAGATCGACGTATTGGACTTGTCAGTACGTGCGTCGAATTGCTTGAAGCGTGCTAATATTTACACGCTTGGTGATTTAGTAGAACGGACGGAAGATGATTTGTCCAAGATTCGCAATCTGGGCAAGAAGTCTGTAGATGAAATCATCGAAAAACTGAAAGATTACGGATTTGAATTAAAATCCAACGATGAATAATTCGAGGAGGATGAACGATGGGTTATAGAAAGTTGGGACGTGACAGCTCTGCACGTAAAGCGTTACTGCGCAGCATTGTTACTTCTTTATTCCAGCATGAACGCATTGAAACGACCGAAGCAAAAGCAAAAGAACTTCGTAAAGTTGCTGAAAAAATGCTGACTCTTGCAAAACGCGGAGATCTGCATGCACGTCGTCAGGTATTGGCATATGTCATGGACGAAGGCGTTGTCAAAAAAATGTTTGACGAAATTGCACCGAAGTACAAAGACCGTCAGGGCGGTTATACGCGCATCATCAAAACTGGTGTTCGCCAGGGCGATGCAGCTCCGATGGTAATCATCGAATTAGTGTAAGTTGTAGTGAGAGACCGCTGTGGTAGGAAGTACCGCAGCGGTTTTTTTACAAGGAGAATAAAACTATGGCATATCGGATGATGCTGGCCGTAAATTTTACGCCGGAACGGCTGGCTGTACTTAAACTTCTGGGACTGCTGACTAAATCACAGATTAAAGTAGTCAAGGAAGAAGAAAAAACGGCAACTGTCGGTACCTTGCTGGGCCTGACGGAAGAAGAAATTGCAGATATTGCATCGCAGGAAGCCGGAGAAGGCAATACGAAAGTTCATGATAAAAACGTCGAATTTGATGAACAGGCTGAGCCGGTTACGAAAGAAGCCCTTGTCCTTTGCGGGTTCGATCATAAGGCCGTGAACCTTCTGCTGGACGGTATTCGCCGGGGCCGGTTGAAAAGTGTGCCCTTAAAGGCAATGGTGACGCCTACGAATATTTCCTGGACTATTCAGATGATTTTGCAGGAATTGTCCAAGGAACACGAATACTTCCACAAAAAACGATGAGAGATACGACCTTATGCTTTCCTGTAGATGCATCGGGCCGCATGCTGCTGGGCCGAAAAAAGCGGGGATTTGGCGTATCGAAGTGGAATGGGTTTGGCGGCAAGATTGAGGCAGGAGAAACGTTCCGCCAGTGTGCTGTGCGGGAACTCCGGGAAGAAACGGGACTGCACGCCAGTGAACAGGATCTGGAACTGGCAGGGCTCCTTGATTTTCAATTTGCTGCTGCACCGGAACTCAACCATTTGGGATACGTATATTTTATCCGTCAGTATACAGGATGCATTCATGAAACAGAAGAAATGGAGCCTCAGTGGTTTGATCCCCAGGCCCTGCCGTATGCACAGATGTGGCAAGGCGACCGCACGTGGCTTCCCATGCTTCTGCAGCATAAAAAAATTCGCGGCGTCATTGTATTTTCTGCAGATAATGAAACGGTACAGTCCATGACATTTTCTGATGCGCCGGAATTGCAGGATCAATAAAAAACGCCTTTCTTCTCCTGGCTGTGGGAAGAAAGGCGTTTTCGTATTCTTATATATTGCGGGCTGCCAGCTCAGACAGCGGTTCATCAGGACGCGTAAAGGGAATATCCGGCTTTTCCTGCAAATAGGTCAAAGCAAAGCTCAGGCAGGCTGTCGTGCCATAGATCAGGCCGTCTTCATCGAGATCGAATTCCGGCGTGTGATGATTGGCGCCGCAGCCTTTTTCCTTGTTTTCAATGCCCGTAAAAGTCAGGACACCCGGATAGAGCCGCGTCGTAATGGCAAAGGATTCAGAGGCCATCCAGGGAATGCAGTCTGTCAGTACATCGTCACCCATAGCTGTGCGGATACCTTCTTCGGCCAGAGAAACGCAGACCGGATTGTTCTGTACTTCAAACAGCGGTTTGGGCATATGAAGGATTTCATAGGTACAGCCATAGGTCTGGCAGGCATTCTTCAAAATAGTATGAAATTCTTCATAAAATCGCTTGCCTGCGTGATCATAGCTGAAGAACCGGCACGTTCCGGCGAAAGTCAATTCGTTGGGAATGATATTGAGGGCACTGCCGCTGTGAACAGAACCGACAGAAATGGTCAGTCCGTCCAGAGGAGATACGGTGCGCATGCGCAGGGCCTGGAGATCGCCGTAAAAGGCATGGAAGCAGTCGATGGGGCTTCTGGCCAAGTCGGGCCGGGAGCCATGACCGCCCTGTCCTTTGATGACGATTTCAAAGCCAAAGCCGCCGGCCATGGGCGCGTCATGGCAGACCGCGATTTTTCCGGCAGGAATATCCCAGCGGACATGAGTGGCATAGCAGGCATCGATATGCCACGGACTTTCTTCTTCAATATAATGGAGTAAGTATTCCAGCGGCCCTGACTCTTCTTCGCCCTGTTCAAACATGATTACAATCGTGCCGTCCCACTGGTCTTTCCACTGATTCAGCAAATTGGCTGCTGTAAGCATCATGGCCATATGCCCATCGTGTCCGCAGGCATGCATGACGCCGTCATGTTTGGACCGGCATACGCGGGGTACAGATAGATTTTTTTCGCTTTCTTCAATAGGCAGGGCATCAATATCAGCTCGCAGGAGCAGTGTTTTTCCCGGCTGGCGCCCCTGTATCCAGGCAATAATGCCGCCCTTTTCAATATGGCGGCTGGGAATGCCGTAGGCTGTGAGGGTATCCTGAATGTACGCCATAGTCTGTGTTTCTTTTTTCGATAATTCCGGATATTCATGGAAATGGCGGCGCAGTGCTGTCAGATCGGCACCATGGCGGCGGACTTCCTGAAATATGTGGGATCTATTCATTGCATATGCTCCTTTATTCTTCAATTCCTATGCGGGCACCTATGCCCCGGTCAAAGGGATGTTTTCGCTTGCAGATTTCCGACACGTAATCGGCCCTGGAAAGAAACGATGCCGGCGGTGTGCGGCCAGTCATGACAACTTCCAGCGTCGCTGCCTTGCTGTCCAGGAAAGCGAGTACAGCCTGTTCGTCTACGAGCCCCAGCGTGCACGCCGGCAGAATTTCATCTAATACGACCATGTCCGGCCGGTTTTGCCGGCATGTTTTCATTACTGTATCAAACAGGGCAGTCTGCTCTGTTTTCGTCGCTGCCAGTTCGTCCGGCGTCATTTGAAAGGTAAATTTTTCCACGCCTTTACTGCGAAGTACGGTAATCGTATCAAACCGCTGCAGTGCGGACAGTTCTCCTGTCGGCCGGCTTTTTAAAAACTGGGCAAAGAGAATATGTCCGCCCTGGCCGGCGCAGCGGATTGTCAGCCCCAGCGCAGCCGTCGTCTTTCCTTTGCCGTCGCCGCAGTATATGTGAATCAGTCCTGTATCCATAAAACACCTCCTGCCCCAATTGCATGGCCCTAGTATAGCATAAAACGGCAGAAAATGCATACTATGCAAGGAGAAAAGTGACAGTACGGAGGTGTCCTGTCTGATGCAAAATCATGGAATATTCATGAGCAGCAGTATTC
>NZ_CATWFF010000044.1 GCF_958350005.1 uncultured Megasphaera sp.
CCCTTCCCGGTCGACGAGGGTAATATCGGCTTTATAGCCTACTTCCAGCTTGCCAATGTCCGTATAGCCCAGGCATTTGGCGCCCCCTTCGGTGAGCATGTTGACGGCAGTTTCGGCCGGAATGACCAGGGGGTCCAGGGTGTTTGCCTTGTGAATCAGGGCGGCCAGGCGCATTTCTTCAACAATGTCCAGATTGTTGTTGCTCGACGCGCCGTCTGTGCCGAGACCGACAGTAATGCCCTTTTTCAGCATGGCCGCAACTGGCGCAATACCGCTGGCCAGCTTCAGGTTGCTGCCCGGGTTGTGAGCGACGCGGACGTGTTTTTTCGCCATGAGATCCAGGTCGGCATCGTCGACCCAGACGCAGTGTGCTGCCAGGCAGCCGCAGTCCAGGACGCCCAGTTCATCCATAAGGGCAATAGGCGACTTGCCGTACTGTTTTTTAATGTTTTCCACTTCGCCTTTTGTTTCGCTGAGGTGAATATGGATTTCCGCTCCCAGTTCATGGGCCGCATCGACGACTTGCCGCAAATAGTCCGGCGGGCACGTATATGGCGCATGAGGACCAAGCATGACCGTAATACGGCCGTCAGCTTTGCCGTTCCAGGTCCGGTAAAAATCCTTGCTTTCTGCCAGGGCTTCCTGCGCATTGGGCGTAATGCCTGTCATGCCCCGGCACAGGGCTGCGCGGATTCCCGACCGTTCGACCGCTCTGGCTACATCATCCATGAAGAAATACATGTCTGCAAAGCTGGTCGTGCCGCAGCGGATCATTTCGGCAATACCGAGCATCGTCTGAGCATAGACGACGTCACTGTTCAGCTTGGCTTCAGCCGGCCAGATTTTCTTTTCCAGCCAGTCCATGAGCTGCATATCGTCGGCGTAGCTGCGGAACACAGTCATGGCAATATGATTATGCGTATTCACGAAGCCCGGCAGAGCCAGCATGCCCTGCCCGTCCATGACTTCATCGTACTGGCTTTCATCGGGAGCTACCGGAAAGTCTGTAATGCGGTCATCCGTCAGTTCCAGGCACTGATCTTCCGTTACGGCATGATTGCGATACAATGCTACGTGTTTCAGTAATGTTTTCATTCTCTATCTCCGTCTTCTCAGTCCAGATTCAGGTATTTGCGCTGTTCATCCGACAATGCATCGATTGCATAGCCCATGGATTTCAACTTGATGCGGGCAATTTCCATGTCAATATCGTGAGGCAGGACGTAGACGTGATTGCCCAGTTCGGCATGGTGTTCGAGAATGTACTTGGCAGCCAGGGCCTGGACGGCAAAGGACAGATCCATAATTTCTGCCGGATGGCCGTCGCCGGCAGCCAAGTTGACCAGACGGCCTTCCGCCAGGAGGTTGATAATGTGGCCATTTGCCAGTTCGTAGCCTTCAATGTTGTGGCGTGCTTCAAAATGGCGGACTGCCAGGGCTTCCAGTTCAGGCTTGTTGATTTCTACGTCAAAGTGACCGGCATTAGCCAGGATGACGCCGTCTTTCATATTCTTCATATGTTCGCCGCGAATGACGTCTTTATCGCCAGTAAGAGTAACGAAAATGTCGCCTACTTTGGCAGCTTCAGCCATAGGCATAACTTCAAAACCGTCGAATACGGCTTCAATGGCTTTAATCGGGTCTACTTCGGTGACGATGACATGGGCACCCAGGCCTTTGGCCCGCATGGCGCAGCCGCGGCCGCACCAGCCATAGCCGGCAATGACGACCCGTTTGCCTACAACGGTCAGGTTTGTTGTCCGCATGATGCCGTCCCACGTAGACTGACCTGTGCCATATCGGTTATCAAACAGGTATTTGCAGTACGAATCGTTGGCTGCGATCATGGGGAATTTCAGTTCTCCTGCTTTGTCCAGGCCATGAAGGCGGTTGACGCCAGTCGTCGTTTCTTCCGTGCCGCCCAGGAGGTTGACCAGGGCATCCTGACGGGTCGTGTGCAGCAGGTGTACCTGATCGCCGCCGTCATCAATGATAATATCCGGATGATGGTCGAGGGCTTTATTGAGGAAGCCGAAATATTCTTCATCTGTGCAGCCATGCCAGGCATAGACAGTCAGGCCGTCGTCAACGAGGGCTGCGGCGACGTCATCCTGCGTGGACAGAGGATTGCTGCCTGTAACGATGACGTTGGCACCGGCACGATGCAGTACTTTGGCCAGGTACGCCGTCTTTGCTTCCAGGTGGACGCTGACGCATACGGTCTTTCCTTTAAAGGTCTGTTCTTTTTTCAGCGTATCGCCAATGGCATTCAGCGTCGGCATGTAATGATCGACCCAGCTGATTTTTTCGTGGCCGCTTTTGGCCAGGTTCATATCGCGAATCATGGATTCCATAAGATTAATTACCTCTTTTCTGTAAATTCAGCAAAAAATGCAGGTACCTGCACAGCGTCCGGATGAGACAGGACGCCTTTTTCCGTAATAATGGCTGCAATGTTTTTGTGAGGCGTCACATCGAAAGCCGGATTACATACAGCAGCATCAGGCAGTGCCGCCGGAACGCCCTGGAAGCAGCGGACTTCGTCGTGATCCCGTTCTTCAATGGGTATCTGCTCGCCTGTCTGCAGGGACAAGTCAAAGGTCGATACCGGCGCTGCCACGTAAAAGGGCACGCCATGGGCCCTGGCCAGAATGGACACGCCATACGTGCCGATTTTATTGGCCGTATCGCCATTGGCCGTAATGCGGTCAGCGCCGACAATGACGGCGTCTACGCCTTTCGTCTTCATGACCCAGGCAGCCATGTTATCCGTAATGAGGGTTACGGGAATGCCGTCGGCCATGAGCTCCGACACGGTCAGGCGGGCGCCCTGCAGGAGGGGCCGTGTTTCATCGGCATAGACCATGCGGATGAGGCCCCGTTTGTGAAGGGCCCGAATGACTCCCAGGGCTGTACCTACACCGGCTGTTGCCAGGGCGCCGGCATTGCAGTGCGTCAGAATCGTCAGGGTCTTCCCCTGTTTAGCTAGTTCGTCTGCCCCATATTCGGCCATGGCCGTATTGATGGCCACGTCTTCCTGATGAAGCTGCACGGCCTTTGCTTCCAGCGCCGGCACAATAGCCGCCATGCCCTGGCCGGCAGCGTTCCGGGCCGTCTCTTTCATCTGCTCCAGGGCCCAGTGCAGGTTTACTGCCGTCGGCCGGGCCCCATCGAGTCTGCGGCACAGATCTTCAAAGTCTGCACAGAAAGCGGCAGTATCACCGCCATAAGCGGTCTGGTCCAGGGACCGGGCTGCCAGGACAGCGCCATAAGCAGCAGCTACGCCAATCGCCGGGGCGCCGCGTACGGCCAGAATGGCAATGGCGTCGTACACATCCTGCCAGGACGTGCAGGTACGATAGTCTTCCGTCATGGGAAGTTTTGTCTGATCCAGTAGGATAAGCTGGCCTTTCTGCCAGCGCAGCGTTTCCATACTACACCATGAAGCCGCCGTACTCGCGCAGGGCGTGGCGGCATTCGCAGTCCATATCGCTGTCATAAATTTCGACAGTTTTCATCAGCAGTTCCCGCAGGCGCTGGGAATTCTGTTCCATACATTCGACTACTTCCGAGTGCGTAAGGGCAGCCGGGGAAATGCCGGCTGCAAAATTGGTCACCATGGAAACGGTAGCGTAGCACATTTCCGCTTCTCTGGCCAGACAGACTTCCGGTACATTGGTCATGCCTACCAGATCGCCGCCTAATTTTTCATACATCTTGATTTCTGCCGGCGTTTCAAAGCGCGGTCCTTCGGTGCAGACATAGACGCCGCCGGAATGAACCGTATAGCCGCTCAGAATCTGGCTGGCCGTAATGACGGCACTGCGCAGGGAATAGCAGTATGGCTCGGTCATGTCGACGTGGACAACGCCGTTGGCGCCGCCGTCAAAGAAGGACGTATGCCGGTTCTTCGTAAAATCGATAAACTGATCGGGCAGGACGAATTCATTGGGCTTGAATTCCCGGTTCAGAGACCCTACAGCAGTCGTCGACAAGATGGCCGTTACGCCGAGCCGCTTCAATCCCAGAATATTAGCCCGGTAATTAATCAGGTGCGGCGGAATGGAATGCAGTTTGCCGTGCCGGGGCAGGAAAATAACGTCCTTGCCCTTATAGGTACCCTGGATGTAATGAATTTTTCCGTAGAACGTATCCATCTGGCGTTCCCGGACCGTATCCAGCATGGCCGCATCGCACACGCCAGTACCGCCAATAATCGCTATCAGTCCCATATCCTATGACCCCTTTCGTTGTTTTGCAAACAGCGCAGCCAGTTCGTCGTGACTGATGACGTACTTGGCGCCGCAATAGTGACAGGTCATTTCCACCTGCGGGTCGGAGAGAAGATCCTGCTTATCCGAATCGCGCAGGGACAGGAGAACCCGTTCAATGCGGGCCTTGGAGCACGTACACTGCCAGAATACAGGCTGGCGGAACAGTTCTTTATAATGCATGCCGCCCAGAATAATGCCGGCCAGTTCTTCTCCTGTCGGATGATCCTGCAGGAATGACGTAATAGGCCCGATCTGGGTAATATTGGCTTCTACCCGGGACAGGGCTTCATCACTTGCGCCGGGCAGGGCCTGTACGAGAAAACCGCCGGAAGCAGCAATCGTATAGTCCCGGTCTACGAGAACGCCCAGGCTGATGGTGGAAGGAATCTGTTCTGATGTCAGCAGATAGTATGCCAGGTCTTCGGCGATTTCGCCGGATACCAGGTCGGCCTGACTCGTATAGGTCGTCTTTTCCGGCGTAAACCGCGTCACCGTCAGCTGTCCGTGCTGCCCTACGGCGCCGCCGACGTCAAGTTTCCCATTGGCTTTGAGGGGCAGATCCACCTGGGGATGATCGACATATCCGCGCACTTTATTCGTATCAAAGGCATCAACATGAACGGCTCCCAGCGGGCCGTCGCCGTCAAATTTCAGCGACACCCCTTCATGGTTCTTATAGTCGCCGGCCAGAAGAAGAGCTCCCGTCATGGCCCGGCCCAGAGCTGCACAGGCAACAGGCGACAGGTTATGCCGTTTCCGCGCTGTTTCCGTAATGCCGCGGGTCTGGGCTACAGACAGGCGAATTAATTCATCTGATGTATAGTGAATAATAGTATCCTGAAGTGACATTCCGTATGAGATCCTTTCTAAATGAAATTTATACCTAATAATTATACTACATCTGGGAGAAAGAAAAAAGCAGTCCCGGCAAACAGGTACAGAAAAACCTCTCAGCCCAAGGGAGCAGAGAGGTTTTTCTCCATGCCTGAAGGCGCTGTGCTTAGCCTTTGCGCATGGCTTTTTTACGATCGTGCTTATCCAGGATCGCTTTGCGGATACGGATGCTCTTCGGCGTAACTTCAACGAGTTCGTCGTCGTTGATCCATTCCAGCGATTTTTCCAGACCCATATCCTGCGGCGGTACGAGGCGAAGGGCTTCGTCCGATGCGGAAGAACGGGTGTTGGTCAGATGTTTCTTCTTGCACGGATTGACATCAATATCTACATCGCGGTTGCTTTCACCAACGACCTGGCCGAGGTAAATTTCCTGACCCGGTTTGATGAACATGACGCCCCGGTCCTGCAGGTTGAAAATGCCGTAGCCTGTCGTCGTGCCCGATTCAAAGGCAACGAGGCTGCCCCGCGTACGGCCGGGAATTTCTCCCTTCCAGGGTGCATAGCCGTTGAAGACATGGTACATAATGCCGTTGCCTTTTGTAGCGGTCAGGAATTCGCTGCGGAAGCCAATGAGGCCGCGGGCAGGAATGATAAATTCCAGACGGGTATAGCCGGAAATATCGGTCATGTTGACCATTTCAGCCTTGCGGGTACCCAGTTTTTCCATGACAGCACCCATGAATTCCTGCGGTACGTCAATGGTCAGGGCTTCCAGGGGTTCACATTTCTGACCGTTAATTTCCTTGGTAATAACGCTGGGCTTGCCGATCTGCATTTCATAGCCCTGACGGCGCATTTCTTCGATGAGAACGGCAATGTGCAGTTCGCCGCGGCCCGATACCTTGAAGGCATCGGCGCTGTCTGTTTCTTCTACGCGCAGGGATACGTTGGTCTGTACTTCACGGAACAGACGGTCCCGCAGATGACGGCTCGTGACGAATTCCCCTTCCTGACCGGCAAAGGGGCTGTCGTTGACGTAGAAAATCATGGACAGCGTCGGTTCGTCAATGTTGATTTTCGGCAGGGCTTCCGGATTCTGCGGGTCCGTAACGGTTTCGCCGATTTTCAGGTCGCCAATGCCGACGATGCAGGCGATTTCGCCCATAGCCGCTTCTTCCTGTTCAACCCGCTTCAGGCCTTCATAGGTATAGACACGGCCGATTTTGGCACGGCGCTGGCTTTCCCCGTCTGTTACGACAACGTTCTGATTGGGCTTCATCTTGCCGCGGACAATACGGCCAATGGCGATTTTGCCGACATAGTCATCATAATCCAGGGTCGTAACCATGAACTGGAGAGGACCGTCGACGTCGCCTTTCGGGCACGGGCAGTATTTAATAATCGTCTTGAACAGCGGTTCCAGATTGTCGCTGTCGTCATCCATGGACAGTTTGGCAATGCCGTCACGGCCATTGGCATATACGACAGGGAAATCGAGCTGATCGTCCGTTGCGTCCAGTTCCATGAACAGTTCCAGTACTTCGTCTTCTACTTCCGAAACGCGGGCACCGGGCTTATCTATTTTATTGATAACGACGATAGGCTTCAGTTTCTGTTCCAGCGCCTTGCGCAGTACGTATTTTGTCTGCGGCATAGGGCCTTCAAAAGCATCGACCAGCAGCAGTACGCCGTCAACCATATTCAGGACGCGTTCGACTTCGCCGCCGAAATCGGCATGCCCCGGCGTATCGACAATGTTGATCTTAACGCCGTCATGCATGACGGACGTGTTTTTCGACAAAATCGTAATGCCCCGTTCCCGTTCAATGTCCCCGGAGTCCATGACGCGTTCGGCGACTTTTTCATTCGACCGAAAGACATGGCTCTGTTTGAGCATAGCGTCAACCAGCGTCGTCTTGCCATGGTCGACGTGGGCGATAATTGCAATATTACGAATATCTTGGCGTTCCATCTAATATCCTCTCTCCTATGACTACAAAATGAACAGCTGTCAATGTTAGTTGATAACTTGATAAGTATACCACAAAATCATGGCGGCGTGAATAGAAAAGTGCAGGTATCCCCTATTTTTTACAAAACAGAGAGACGCCGGCAGCAATTTTTCAGTCTTCGCCAATAATGCGCACTTCCGGTTCCAGGTGTACGCCGTGGGCCAGTTCGACGCGGCGCTGCACTTCCTGAATGACCTGCAGAACGTCATGGGCCGATGCGTGGCCCCGGTTGACGACAAAGCCGGCATGTTTGGTTGATACCTGGGCGTCGCCGAAGGACAGGCCCTTCAGGCCGGTCTGATCGATCAGGGTACCGGCAAAATATCCCGGCGGCCGCTTGAAGGTACTGCCGGCACTGTGCATTTCCAGAGGCTGCTTACTGCTCCGCCGCTGGTTCAGGTCATCCATGGTGGCCTGAATTTCTTCTTTGTCGCCGCGCCGCAGGGTCAGTTCCACTTCGACGACAAATTCCTGGGATTTCTGAAACCGGCTCTGCCGGTAGGCAAAGCCCAGGTTCGGTGCGCTGTACGTATGAACGCCGCCTGTGCTGTTGACAGTGCGGACCCGCGATACGACACGGCTCATTTCGCCGTCATAGGCACCGGCATTCATAAAGACGGCGCCGCCCAGCGTTCCCGGTATACCGCAGGCAAATTCAATGCCTGTCAGGCCCTGCTGCTGAGCGAACTGACACACGTCTTTCAGCATGTATCCGGCACTGGCATGAATTTTGGTTCCATGACAGGACAGGACGCGCCGCATCTGGTTCAGCTGAATAACGACGCCGCGAATGCCTCCGTCGCGGACGAGAATATTCGAGCCGCCGCCCAGGACGGTCAGGGGCAAATCCAGGGACCTGGCCGTACGGATGGCCAGGGACATTTCTTTTACGGACCGCGGAAGAACCAGAACGTCTGCCGGGCCGCCGACGGCAAAGGTCGTATGATCCCGCATCAGTTCGTTGGCGAGAACCAGTTCCTTCGGCATCAGTTCTCCCATGCGGGACACAAAACAGGCTACTCCATCACGATTCATCAAGGATGCTCATTCCTTCTGCCATAGACTGCTGAATAATCTGGAAAACTTCGCCGGCCATGGACTGCCAGGCATTGTACTTCTGCAGATAATCCATGGCCATTTCATTGTGCTTGATTATTTCAGCCATGCGGTTCAGCTGTTCGATTTTTTTCTTAATCGGCTTGTCGCCCATGGACTGGGCATAGGCCAGCTGCGTCTGCAAGAGCAGATACTCCCGTACCATGCGGACTGTTTTTTCATCTTTCCGCAGGGCCCTTCCTGCTTCTACGAGGGCCGTATACTCGCTGCACTCCCGAATAGCGTCACTCAGTTCATGTGCTTTATCATATAACTTCACGTCCATTACACCTCAATTCTGTTTATTGGAGATTTTCGATGCCTACGCCGCCTTTTGCCAGTCCGGGAAATCCAAGCTGACGCAGCGCTTCATACGCTACAATGGCTACGGTATTGGACAAGTTCAGGCTCCGTGCTTCTTCGATCATGGGCACGCGGAAACAGTGCGTCTGATTTTCTTTGAGCAGCGATTCCGGCAGCCCTTTCGTTTCCTTGCCAAAGACGATGAAATCGTCAGGGCGAAACGAAATATCTGCATAGCACTGACTGGCTTTGGTCGTCAAAAAAAAGAACCGTCCTTCTGAATAGGCACGGCGCACTTCCTGAAAATTTTCGTGAATCTGTACGTCTACTAACGACCAGTAATCAAGTCCTGCCCGCTTTAAATGTTTGTCATCAATGGAAAAGCCCAGAGGCTTGACCAAATGCAGCGTCATATGATTTGCCGCGCATAACCGGGCAACATTGCCCGTATTGCCGGGAATTTCCGGCTCTACCATTACGATATGCATAGTATCACTCTCCAGTCAATATTGTACAAGATTTCCCTGTCAAGTACAAGGGCTGTCCGGCCCTTATACTGCGGTTCGTTAACCTGTAAGGCCCTGTCCGGAAAGTCCAGGAGCCGTCTGACCGTTCTGCCGGCAGATTAGGGGCATAAAAAAAGAGCTGTCCCATCCTGCAGACAGCTCCCCTTTTATCAGTTATACCAGTCCCTGGCGAAACTGCTTCACCGCCGCAAGGCCCCGGTGCAGCCCATAGCCCAGAATGGTCACGCCAATGATGCCGTTCAGAACGGCCGACATGGCCGGCGACAAATAGGGCCCTGCATACCCGGCCAGCAGGGACAGCGACGACAGAAACGACGCTGTCGCAGCGGCACAGCCGGCCATATACCCGCACAGACTGGACGGCGTACGCTGCAGCACAGCCGCTTTGGCAGAAAAGACACCGGCCCAGAACAGAATCGTCACCGGATTCGACGCGGTCAGGACGACGGCCTGGATAAACGCCATGACCGGATCGACAGCATACCGGTACATGCCGGTCGTATCGGCCGAGGCCATATAAAAAACGGTCTCCACCAACTACTGTGATGGAGACCGTCTGCCTGAACGGGCCTATTCGGTTATTATTTTCCGCAGTATGCTACTACTTCTACTTCCAGCAGTGCGCCCAGCGGGAGCTTGCTGATTTCGATGCACGACCGGGCCGGCAAAGTTTTCTGGAAATACTTGCCGTATACGGCGTTGACTGCGCCGAAGAAGTTGATGTCAGACAGATATACGGTCGTCTTGACGACGTCATCATACGAAAGTCCAGCAGCTTCCAGAATAGCGCCAACGTTTTTCATGCACTGTTCAGCCTGTTCCGTTACGCTGCCGGCAACGATTTTTCCTTTTTCCGGGTTAATGGGAACCTGACCGGATGCAAAGAGGAAATCACCGGCTTTAATAGCCTGGGAATATGGGCCTACTGCACCGGGAGCTTTATCTGTTTTAATTACTTCTACTGCCATAATGTAATACATCTCCTTTGTGAATATGGTTAGTGAATATGATACTATCTTTGTATATTATACCCTATACCAGGCCATTTTGCTACCTGGCAGGACATATAATCACGCTTCTTCTTCTGCCGCAGCTTTGGGAGCTTCTTCTTTGGGCAGAAGCTGGCCGTTTTCATCATATTGATTGTTCCGGTACCCTGCCAGGAAATATCCGGCCGTTACGATGGCGATGAAAATCCAGCCGGCAATGAGGGACATGCGCGTATCCGGATTGACCCACATGCCAATGGTCACCAGGACAAGGAAGAGCAGGCAGAACCAGTTGGCATACGGGAAGAGCGGCGATTTGAAGGGATGTTCCTTCATGGCCTTGTCACCCCAGGATTTGCGGAAATTCTTCTGCGCATAGGCCAGAACAAACCAGGCTACCATGCCGGGGAATACGCTGGCGCTGTAAATGTAGAGGAACAGTTTGGAATCGGGAACGACATAATTGAGAACAACGCCGATGAGCAGGCAGGCCAGGGTAATCATGATGCCGTGCTGCGGTACGCCATGAGCCGACAGTTTGCCGAAGAATTTCGGTGCCTGACCGTTCTGAGCCAGTGTGTACAGCATGCGGCCTGAGCTGTAAATGCCGCTGTTGCATCCTGACAGGGCTGCTGTGAGGACGACGAAGTTGATAATGCCCGCTGCTGACGTGACACCGACTTTGGCAAAGGTCGTAACGAAGGGGCTGCCCAGCATGCCGAGCTGATCCCACGGATACAGGGTAATGACGACGAAGATGGCGCCAATGTAGAAGATGAGAATACGCCAGACAATGTTTTTCGTCGCTTTCCGCAGCGTTTCCTTCGGATTCTGTGCTTCTCCGGCCGTAATCCCTACGAGCTCGACGCCCTGGAAGGCCGCCGCTACGACACACATGGCGCTGAGCATGCCGCCAATGCCGTTCGGGAAGAAGCCGCCGTGGGACCACAGGTTGGAAAATCCCAGGGGAACGCCGTTATTGCCGAAGCCGAAGAGGATGATCATGGCGCCGACGACGAGCATAACGACGATGGTCGTGACTTTGATAATGGCAAACCAGAATTCAAATTCGCCGTAATACTTGACGGCAGCCATGTTGGCCAGCGTGACGATAAGCATGCCGCCAAAGGCTGAAATCCACTGCGGTACTTCCGGGAACCAGTAGTGTACGTATATACCGACTGCCGTAACTTCCGACAGCCCTACGGCTACCCACAGGAACCAGTAGCACCAGGCCGTCAGATAGCCGGCAAAGGGACAGATATATTTATGGCCATATGTTGCAAAAGAGCCTGTAACCGGTTCCAGATACAGCATTTCGCCCATAATACGCATAATGAAAAACATAACCAGCCCGGCCAGGGCATAACAGAGCAAAACCGACGGGCCTGCCGTCTGAATCGTGCTGGCAGATCCCATAAACAGTCCGACGCCGATGGTGCCGCCTAAGGCGATCATCTCGACATGACGGGGTTTCAGACCACGTTGCATTTCGTTGTTTTCCATACGGATACTCCCCTTTCCAGTACGCAGCAATTATTTAATTGTCACATGATAATGATGGTCCCGCAGCACTTCCAGCAGCCGTTCCACATGCTTTTCGTTGGCCGTTTCCAGTTCGCACGATACGGCTGTATAGCCCATGCTGACGCCGTGCTGGCTCCGTTCATGCGTAATGGACAGAATGTTGGCATTGGAATCGGAAATCAGGGACAGCAGCTTGACCAGCTCGCCCGGCGTGTCGGGAATGACCGTTTCAAAGAAGACCTTGCGCCACGACCGGAGAAGGCCGCTGTTGATGACGCGGGTCATATTGTTGACGTCAATGTTGCCGCCGCTGACCATGGCTGCTACTTTCTTGTTGTGCAGGCCGGAAATCTTGCCGTTCATCAGGGCCGCAACCGGTACGGCACCGGCGCCTTCGGCTACGCATTTTACCCGTTCCAGCAGCCAGAGGATAGCACCGGCAATTTCCGTTTCGTCTACCGTTACGATATCGTCGACATAGTCCTTGCAGATTTCATAGGTCAAATCGCCTGGCGTCTTGACCGTAATGCCGTCGGCAAGGCTTGCTTTGCCGTTTACCGTCAGAATTTTTCCTTTTTCCACCGATTCTTTCATGGAAGGCATGTTTGCTGTCTGTACGCCAATGACCTTGATCTTCGGGTTCATACTCTTGGCTGCTACAGCCAGGCCGGAAATAAGGCCGCCGCCGCCAATAGGCGAAACGATGACGTCCAGGTCGGGGATTTCAGCGAGAATTTCCAGGGCAATCGTTCCCTGGCCGGCAATAACTTCGGGATCGTTGAAGGGATGAACGAAGGTATAGCCGTGTTCTTTCGTCAGCTCTACGGCCTTGGCTGCAGCTTCGTCAAAGAAGTCGCCGTACAGCACGACGTTGGCGCCGTACCCGCGGGTAGCTGCTACTTTCGTAAGAGGTGCATGTTTGGGCATGCAGATCGTCGACTGACAGCCGTATACGCTGGCTGCCAGAGCAACGCCCTGGGCATGATTGCCGGCTGATGCGGCAATGACGCCTTTTTCCCGTTCTTCCGGCGTCAGGGATGCTACTTTGTTGTAGGCGCCGCGAAGCTTGAAGGACCCGGTGCGCTGCAGATTTTCCAGCTTCAGCCACACGTCGCAGCCAGCCAGGTTGCTGACAGAATTCGTGTAGGCCATGCCGGTCTTCTGCGCAACGCCTCTCAGCCGTTCCTGAGCCTGCCGGATCATTTGCAATGTTACCTTGTCTGTACTCATATGTAATTCCTCCTAAATGAATTGCCGAATCGTTTGGGAAAACGAATATATGTCATATGCTTTTTTCGTATTTTCCCATTGCATCTTCACTATACATCTTTGTTCGTCCAATGTCAATGGATGTATCAT